>JBIJCY010000073.1:0-11242 GCA_044344385.1 Rhodocyclaceae bacterium
TCGGAGCGCGACGCGCCGGGTCGCTACATGTTGCCGTCAGGCATTGCGGTCGACGAGGATGGGCGTGTCTATGTGGTTGACCAGTGGTTTCGCAAGGTTGACGTATTTCGCCCGTATCACATGAAGCCGGATGATGGTTTCCTCGGTATGCGTCCAAAGCCTTCGGGTAAACGGTGATTATTTCCTGATATCTGGAAATGGGTATTTCCAGTCTTGGGAAAACCCCGTCTGGAAGCCCCTTTTCAAAAGCGCCTTTGGGCGCTTTTTTTTGTTGCAATTTCAACTGAAAGCATTGCTGCGCCTTGGTTTCGCCTGAGTTGTTCGGATCTTGGCACGGAACCTGCTGTATCTCCTCGCGAGGACTGCCAAAGGTCCGATAACTGAAATTTTTTAGCGATGGAGGGGATGATGAGCAAGCTTTCAGGTGTTTCAAAGCTGGTTAGATCACTTGCTGCTACCGCGCTGCTGTTCGGGGCGCTCGGTGTCAGTCAGCAGGTTGTGGCCGGAATTTCTATTACCAAACACAATTTGGGGTCCACCGGAACCGGCACCAACAAGGTTACGGGTTCGGGCGCGACTGGAACCGACGAGATATGCGTTTTCTGCCACACGCCGCACGCTGCTGATACAACAGCGCCGGCACCCTTGTGGAACAAACGCCTGACCACCGGTTCAACCTATAGCACCTATGCCACGCTGAATTCGAGCACAATCGACGGTGAAATTCTTTCTGTTGGTTCGATTTCTTTGGCGTGTTTGTCCTGCCACGACGGTGCGCAAGCGATGGATAACATCATCAATGCGCCGGGCTCAGGCGGCTATGACGTCACCGGTGGCGGCACGAATGGACTCGGCTGGACCTGGACGGGTGCGGGTGTTGACAGCAATGGCCGGATGATCAACTCCGCCACGACGCTGGCCATGCTCGGCTCCGACCTGTCGAATGACCATCCAATCGGTATCCAGTACTGCGGTGGCGGTCAGTTTTCGGCAACCCCAACCGGTGCCTGCAAGGATAAAGACTTCGTTGCTCCATCGAACGCGACCATCAATACCAACCTGGTGTGGTGGGTTGATACCACAGGCGGCACCGCCGGTACGCGCGAGAAGACTGACATGATCCTCTATTCACGCGCCTTCACCGGTGGCACCGGCCCGTCGGTTGAATGCGGCAGCTGTCATGATCCGCACAGCTCGACAAACGCTACCTTCTTGCGTGTGTCGAATACCGGTAGCGGCGTCTGCCTCTCCTGCCACGTCAAGTAAGTGTTAATTGCCCCATTAGCGGGGGCTTTAGTCAGAACGGGCTGGTCACAAAAGGCCAGCCCGTTTTTCATGGGGAAACAGATCGTGAAACCAATTCGTTGCATCATTCTCAAGCCTGTCGCGGCCATTGCGCTGTCAACCTGTCTGGTGGGCGGGCTGGCTTTTGCAGCCGACGCCACTTCTGCGCCGTCGCATGGCGAGGAAACGGTCTACGCTACCGTCAATGGCAAGCCTATTCTCATTCGTGATTACGCAGCTGCATTCAATGCCACGCTGCGCCAGAAGTTCTATCACGGCAAAGTTCCTGACGGACAAATGGTCGAAGTGCGTGAGCAGGTAACGAATCAGATGGTGCAGCGCATGCTGCTCGTCGATGAAGCAAAGAAACGCGGCATTGTTCCCGATAACGGGAAAATTACTGAGCAGATCGCCGGTTACGAAGCGCAGTACAAAAACAGCCAAGCCTGGCAGCAGAATCGTGAACGTCTTTTGCCCGGTCTGCATGCCCAGCTCTCAGAACAAAGCTTGTTTGAACAACTTGAACGGTCGGTGCGCAAGGTGCCGGAACCCATGGCTGACGAGGTGCGTGCATTTTATGATAGCCATCAGGCTTTGTTTACCGAGCCGGAGAAGCTTCACCTGTCGGCGATTCTCCTGACGGTTGATCCGTCGGCACCGAAAGCAGTGTGGGATCAAGCTCGTAGCGAGGCCTCCGCGATTCATGCGCGCCTGTTGAATGGTGCCGATTTTGCTGAAACTGCACGCCTGCACTCAAGCGGCAAGGAAGCGGAACGGGGTGGCGATCTGGGTTATGTACATCGTGGTATGTTGCCCGAAGCGTTAGAGCAGAAGATCGATGAATTCACCATTGGTGTGCCTGCAGAGCCGCTAACACTTCTGGAAGGCGTCGCCATCTTTCGTCTGGACGAGCGTAAAACGGCGAAATTGCGCGCTTTTGAGGATGTCAGCGGGCGGGCGCGCGATCTCGCCCGGCGTGATCGTGAAGAAGCTGCGTGGGCATCATTGATGACCAGCCTGCGTTCGGCCGCCGAAGTAAAGATTCTGGTTAGCCAGAGCCAGTCAGAGGGGGGCGGGGAGCGCCGCTAATGCCGTCAGCTCCCAGAGGACTTCTTGGGAACCAAGCCTCTCGATCGCAGCAGCTTCGTGCTGCGATTTCTCATCGCAGGATTATTCAGTGGCTCGCTGCTTGACGTCAATCAAGCATTTGCCCAAGCATTGTCTGTACGTGAGCGTGTAGACGACGGGCTCGCCTTGCGATTTAGCGACGCGTTCCTGCCGGTGACGCGTCCGTCGGTACGTAGCGCGAAACCTCAGAAGACTGCATCGGAAGCTGACACGATTTTGCGTCTGACGTCCTCGCCGGAACTTGGTGTGCAGGCATACTCATCCCGGCGCGGTGAGCGTGGAAATTCTCCGATCATGATCGCCGAGCAGGCCGTAGACGACGCACCTTATGATCCCACGGTTCGCGGGGGGGCCTCTGTTGTTCGGCCAGGGCGGCCTTTGACGGGTCTTGCCCCGGCGGCGTCCGGAGCTACGGTCGCAACTGACGCTGCGGAAGGCCAGGATTTAGGCTGGGGGCTTGCGCCGGTACGCTGGGGCGGGCAACTTGGCACGCTGGCCAGGCGCAACAGCAGCAGCGGTGGCGCGAGTTCGTCTGACTTGCAGGAGTTCTTGAGCCTGCGCGCTGCCAGCTACATTTACCAGCCCTGGTTTGCCCAGGTCAATGGGAATGTGCAACTGACAAACAACCAGTCGAGTTCGAGCGGCGGCGGAAGCGGCAGCACCAATTCCCAACAGCAGGGCAGGGGCATTTCGGGTGGCGGAACGCTGCGCCTCTTTCCGGTCAGCCGTTTTCCGTTTCAGGCCAATTACGACGTCTCGGACAGTCGTAACAACGCGGATCTGGTCAGTAGCAATTACACCAATACGCGTTTTGGCGCCCGTCAGAACTACCAGCCGGAGGACGGCGCCTATACGCTTACTGGTGGCTACGACAGCAGCACCATCAATTCGAGCGACTTCGGCAAGGACAGTGTTGCTACCTGGTTTGGTGGTTTTTCGCGCAATACCGATATACAGAGCATGCAGGGCAACCTGAATTATTCACAGAGCGATCGCAGCCAGAATGGCGATTCGTCGCGTTTGCTCAGCTTTGACTCCCGTCACACGTACCGGATTGAGGAAAATCTCAGTTATGACAGCCTGGCGACAATCGTCGACAACACGTTGAACTACACGACGCCATCCGGGGTGTCGAGTAATCACGGACGTTACATGCAGTTCAACTCGAACCTGACCTGGCGTCCCGAGGACGAGGATATTCCGCTGTACGTCACAGGCGGCTGGCGTTCGTTGAGTGCGCTCAGTGAAACGAACGGAACATCGAGTACATCCCAGAGCATGGGCGTCAATCTGTCGGCAACCTACATGCCGACCGCTAACCTGTCGCTCAGCGGCAACGGGTTGATGACCCGCTTGGCAAACAGTACAGGGGGCTCGCAGTTGTTGACGCTGATCGGCGGTGGTGCGACTTATACTGGGGATCCTCTCAATTTTGGGAATTATTCTTATAATTGGAGCGCCGGCGCTAGCGGTTCCCAGCAGTCGGGCGGGGGCGGTACGGGAAATGCCGGCCTTAACAGCAATACTTCATTGACCGGGCAGTTCAATCACAATCTTAGTCGTGTGATTGGTGCCGGTGAGGCCGATTCATGGTATCTGACGGTGGGGCAGAGCCTCGCCGAGACCTCCAGTACTCAGGTTGGCAACACGTCCTCGCTGACTAACAGCGCCGGCGTCAGCTATCGGGCGATTGCTGGTGACGCATATAACGGCACTGCCAGTTTCAACGCCAACGATATGCTGACTACAGGCGCCAATGCTGGGCACTTCCGTTATTTTAATTTGCAACTGAATGGCCAGGCCCAGTTTACAACGCGTTCTTCAGGCAGCATCAACCTGACTTTTCAGTGGTCTGAGCATAAAGATACGCAGGTGCAGAACAACACTGTTTACTTCAATAGTGCTGCGCAGGCCAGCGCGACCAACATCTTTGGCTCAGCGGTATTCCAGCATCAGCGGGCGTTTGGCGTGCCAGGCCTGCGTTATACGATGAGCTTCAATGCCAACACGCTGGCGCGGGATGATCGCTTGGCTGGTGATGTCAATGCATCAGTAGAAAGGGTCACCTATTCATTCGACAACCGCTTCGATTATCGCATCGGACTACTTGATTTTCAGCTCAAGGGGCTGGTCACTGAAACAGCTGGCAAGAAAAATGCTCTGATCTTTCTGAAGGCAACCCGCGACTTCGGTAGATATTGATTCCGGACGCGAGTTTGGCCGACCATTGTGTCGATCAAGGATATGTAATGAAGAAATCAACAAGAAGCAAATGGGGGCAGGTTTTTGCCTGCCTGTTGGCCGTTCTGGCGATTATTTTCGTCGAGGTGCCGGATGCTCAGGCTGAATACGGCGATGTGGTGATCAACAATTATTCGGACGGTGCCGGTATGCGTCCGGTTGTTTTTCCGCACTGGTTTCACCGTATGCGTTTCCGTTGCAAGGTGTGTCACGCGGATCTCGGCTTCAAGTTCAAAGCGGGTGGCAACGAAATAGACATGGTGAAAATCATCGATGGCCAGTTTTGCGGCGCCTGTCACAACGGCGAAGTAGCCTGGTCGGTTGAGAACTGCAATCTGTGCCACTCCGCCAAACCGGGTACACCCACGCAGGTGCACGAAAGCACCATCCAGAAGCTCGCGCTGCCAGCGGGCCCGGCCAACAAGAAGTAAGGTGCGCCAATGAAACCCACTTATCTCATAGCTTCGATGCTGATTGGCATCACTGCTGCGCTGCCTGCTTCGGCGCAGCAGTCCGGTAAAGATGTTTATACGAAAACCTGTTCCGTCTGTCATGCAACGGGTCTGGCAGGCTCACCAAAATACGGCAGCGCTGCCGACTGGGGATCGCGCGGGACCAATGGTGTCGCCCCGTTGTATCAAAGCGCCCTCAAAGGCACGCCCAAAGGCATGCCGGCCAAAGGGGGGAATCTCACCCTGCCGGACAGCGATGTGAAGGCCGCCGTCGACTATATGCTGGCCTCCGTCAAAGGGTCGATCAAGGTTGCTGAAGTCAAGGAAGAGGCCAGGGAAGAAGCCAAGCCGGCGAAAGTGGCCAAGGTCGAGCCCAAGGTAGAGAGCAAGCCGGTGGTCAAGCCGGAAGCGAAGGAAGCTGTTCGTGCTGCACCACCCGCCACAGCGCCTTCGCCAGCGCCTGCTGCTCCGGTGGCGGTTGCCGCCAGCGCCTCCCCCGAGGACAGCAATGCCTTCAACCGCCTGCTCAAACCAGCCAGCAAGCGTAATTTGCCGCCGGCGGAAGATGGTATCCACGATCCGTCAAATGACGGAACGCTTGCCCTGCAGCCACCGCTGAGTGCCTTTGTCGGGTTGCCCAAGAGCTTTGCCGGTAATCGCATCAACTGGGTCGAGGCGGTTGGCACGCAGAAAATCAAGCCGCGCTGGGACAAGTCTGATCCGAAGGCCGAGCCGGTGGTCATGGACATGAATATTGTCCGCGAAGTGAAGGGCTCAATGCCGGATGTCGTTTATCCGCACAAGCAGCATACCGAATGGCTTGATTGTTCCAACTGCCACCCGGGTATCTTCACGCCGCAGAAGGGTGCTAACCAGATCAGCATGGCGGCGATCCTGCTGGGCGAGAAATGTGGTGTGTGTCACGGTAAGGTCGCTTTCCCGGTATCGGAGTGTCGATTGTGCCATTCGAAGAAGAAGGACCTTGTGCGCGCGCCGGTTGCCACGGCACCCAAGTAATCATTCCCAATGCATGATTGCCCGTGACGCGTGTCGCGGGCAGTTGATCGAGGAGCTCGTTTGATGATGAATAAATGCCTTGTTCTTGCCCTGATGCTGTCGTCTGGCATTGCTGTGGCCCAGACCCCCGCCGTTGCCGATGCTGAGCCGCAGGGAAGTGCCGCGTCACGGCTGGCTTCTTCAGGCTCGCAGATTGACCGCGAGCAACTGTCGGCGCGCCTTGAGTCGGTGTCCAAGCTGCTGGATCAGTCTTCCGCCGCACGCCAGATAGACGCCAGCGGCGACGCGCGTGCGTTGACCCAGCGCGAGAAGGCGCGAGAGATTTACAAGGCCGCACGGACGGCTTATACGGCGGGTGACCTCGCCAAGGCATCGCAATTGCTGACGCTGTCCACTGTGCTGATGTTTGAAGCGGTACGTTTTGCGGCGCCAGAGGCGGTGACCGGCAAAAAACTGGAAGTCGACTTCGATGCCAGGCACGAGAGCGTCAAGGCGCTGCTTGGTGCTTACAAGCGCATTGCTGCAGAGAAATCGGGTGTCAAGGGCGTCAATGAAACGGTTGCCAGTATCGAGAAGTCGGTCGCCGAAGCACTCAAGCTGGCCACTGCCGGCAAGTATCAGGAGGGGCGTGCCGAGCTTGATCGGGCTTATCTCGTCGCCAAGGCGGGCGTCAGCACGATGCGCAGTGGCGACACGCTGGTGCGATCGCTCAACTTTGCCAGCAAGCAGGAGGAGTATCACTACGAGATCGACCGCAACGATACGCACCAGATGCTGATCAAAGTTCTCGTGGATGAAAAACGTGCCGCCAATCCGCAGCTTGACCAGCAAATTGTGGGCTTCCTCGCAAAGGCAAAAGAACTGCGTAGCGCCGCAGAGAGCAGTGCCGCACGCAAGGCATTTGATGAGGCCGTGAAACAGCTTGAGGAGTCGACGGTCGAATTGGTGCGAGCCATTCGCAATGCAGGCATTTATATTCCGGGCTGATTTCTTGTATTTGCTACGACTGGCGGCAACGGCCCTGGCTCTTGCCGCCAGTTGTCTTGTATCCGCTGGTCAATGGGTGCCGTTGGCAAAAGACGGCGTACATGATCCGAAATCGCCGGGTGCGAAGCAGTTGCAGCAGCCCCGCGATGCCTTGTCAAAACTCGCGCCTGACGTTGTTGGCAATCAGGTGCGCTGGGTCGACGCGCTTGATAAAGGGCAGATCGCACCGCGCGAGAAACTGCGTCCGGAGACCAAGGTGCGCGTGCTCGATCAGGATATCCTGCTCAGCCTGAAGGGAGGCATGCCGATTGTGCGGTTTCCGCATCGTCAGCATACCTTGTGGCTCGACTGCTCGAATTGCCACGATCATCTGTTCAAGCAACAGACCGGGACGAGCGGGATTTCAATGTTCAAGATTCTGCAGGGTGAGCAGTGCGGCGTCTGCCACGGTGCTGTAGCTTTTCCTCTGACCGAATGTTTTCGCTGCCACAGTATTCCACGTATCAAACCTGCCGGTGATGCGCCGGCAACGGGTGCGCGATGATGCGTAATGCGCTCTTGCTCCGCCTGCTTGGAATGGCAATGTGCCTACTTTCGTTACTGCTGCTGAGCATGCCGCTGGCGAATGCTGAATATGCCGATGTTGTGTTAAATCGGTATGCGGAAAAGAGCGGTATGCGGCCCGTCGTCTTTCCTCACTGGTTTCATCGCATACGTTTTCGCTGCAAGGTTTGTCACTACGAACTCGGGTTCAAGATGCGCGCCGGGTCGAACGATGTAACAATGGCCAGTATCATCGATGGAAAGTTCTGCGGTGCGTGTCACAACAACGATATCGCATGGAGCGTCGAAAAATGCGATCTGTGCCACTCCGGGAAACCGGGTTTGCCAACAGGAATTTATGGTGGACATGAAACATCAGGCCCTGGTCGCTGGTAACCTGAAAAGGCGGCAATGCTTGCGGGCCGGACTTGTCGGCCTCGGTGGAGTGCTGTCCGGCACATTGCTCTCGGCTTGTGCCGAGATAGAGCGCGAACGTGCGATGCGGCCTGCCGGTGGGTCGCGTGTGCTGGTACCGTTGCGCACGATCGCCGGCGGACGCATCGTCCTCAAATCGAGTCCGACTGGCATGCCGACCGCGCAGGATGGCTTCGGTCCGATGACACAATTTGTTTTTCCGGTAGCCATCGCTGCCGACTCGTTCAATATGTATGTGGCGGATGCCGGTGCCAGCCGCCTCTATCGGTTTGATCCACTGGTTGATGCCATGGCGGTCGTGCCGGGCGTGGTTGTTACGCCGCAAACCCGCCTTGCGCTTGGCAAGGATCTGACGCTCTATGTGACATCCCCCGGTACAGCGTCGCTGCGTCGCTATGATCGCGGCGGACGTCCTTTGATGGAGATCAATCCGCGTCTCGGTGCAGCACGTTATGACGACATCGCTGTCGATCGTGACAGCGGGACCATCTTCGCTCTCGACCGCAGCTTCGGTCGTCTGGAGGAAATCAATCCGCTTGGCCGCTCGGCAACGTTGATTAACGACGAAATTCTTTCCGGGTCTCCAACGGCAATCGCCTGGGATGATCATCAGGTCTATGTTGCGGGGGCGCATTGCGGTTGCGTCGTTGCACTGCCGTCGCATACGCATGGTCGTCGCGTTCTGGCAACCGGTCTGCGTCAGCCTTCTGCCATGGCGGCGCGTGACGGCTGGCTGGTCGTGCTTGATACCGTTGAACGCAAGCTTGTCGTCTTTTATCATGGCGAACTTCGCGGCGCGCCCGGCGTCGAAACGCTGGGTTTGATCGATCCTCAGGGCGTCGCGGTCGAAAGTGGGATGCTCTATGTTGCCGATGCCGGAGGGCGTCGGGTAGCAATTTTTCGTCTGCATAAATGAATCGAATATCGGCTTGCCTGCTGGCTTTCTTCATCGTTCTTCTTTCGGCCTGTGCAGGGTCGGGGGAGAGGGCGGTGCTGCGCATTGGTGCTGGCGATGCGCCGAATGAAGACAACAGGCGGGTGATGTTTCCGTCGGAAAACGCCGAAGAAGTTCCACGTTATGTATACGTTGGGCAACTGATCGGTGAAGCAAATTTTGTTACGCCGGAACCGCAGAAGGATACCTTTGGTGGGGTGCTGCGCTGGCTGGCCGGCTTGATCGTTGGTGAGGACAAACCTGCTGTTCTGCAGCGGCCGCAGTCTGGTGTGGTTGATGCCGGTGGGCGGGTGATCGTCACTGACATCAGTCGGCAGGCGGTTTTTGTTTTCGATGAAGCACAGGGCAAGCTGTTGATCTGGGAGCAGGCCATCGGTCTGCAGAAATTCGTGGCGCCGGTCGGTGTAGCACTAGGCGCGGAGGGTGATATCTACGTTACCGATTCCGAACTGGCGCTGGTGGCACACCTTGACCGCGAAGGGCAGCCACTCGAAGTGATCGGCCGCAACATTTTGCAACGGCCGACTGGCGTCGCTTATGATCCGGTGCGCAAGCGTCTTTACGTGGCTGATACGCGCGCTAACGACATCAAAGTGTTCGATTCGTCCGGTGCGCTGATCAACGTATTTGGCGAGAGCGGCGAGAGCAAGGATAGTTTGAGTTTTCCTACTTTTCTCGCCCTGCGCGGTGACACACTTTACGTCAGCGATACGATGAATGCCCGTGTGCAGTTGCGCTCTGCCGCTACCGGCGCGTATCTGGACAAGGTGGGTGCTCGAGGCATGTATGTTGGCAATCTGGTACGCCCAAAGGGTGTGGCGCTGGACGGCGAAGGCAATCTTTACGTGGTCGAGTCGTACCATGATCACCTGCTGGTATATAACCGCGATGGCGATTTTCTGATGTCAATCGGCGGTGGCGCCGGGAAGAAAATAGGACAGTATTATTTGCCGTCCGGGGTGTGGACGGATGCGCGCAATCGCGTCTATCTGGCGGATACCTTTAATGGTCGGGTTGTGGTTTATCAGTTTTTGGGCGGAGGGGCGGAAGGTGAGCGCTAAACGATGGTTGACGGGCTTGCTGGCCGTGTTGTCTTTACTGGTTGTTGGCCAGGCCTGGTCTGCACGCGAATCAAATGTGCGACAGACCAAACACAATCTTTCAAATTCCGGCACTGGTACGGTGAAGGCGACGACAGAAACACAGGTCTGTGTTTTTTGCCACACACCGCACGCTGCGACGAGCGGCGTCAAACCGTTGTGGAATCGAAAGATGTCGACGGCAACCTACACCACTTACACGTCTTCATCGCTCGATGCACAGGCTATTGAAGGCGTTCTTGCACAACCAGGCGGCAGCTCGAAGCTTTGTCTTTCCTGCCATGACGGTACGCTGGCCATCGGTAGCGTCAATGTGCTCAATGGTGCCGGCTCGGATACGGCGCAGGGAACACGGTCGATTACGATGAGCGGCACCGGAGCCGGTGGCGTGATGGCGCCGGGTAGTGGCAACACGACAGGATATACGCGTTTTCTTGACACCGATCTGAGCAACGATCATCCGATTTCTGTTTCGTACAACAAGACCCTGACCGACCGCGACGGCGAGTTGCGTGATGCAACATTCAACGGCGTCGATGCAACATGGGAGTGGGTCAGTGCCGGCACGCGCATCCTTGGCGCGCGCAATTATCGCAACCAGGGTGGTGGCGGGCAGCAGCAGAAGCCCGAGTTGCCGCTCGAAATGACCGGTTCCTCGAGCGATTCAGGGCAGGTTCAGTGCGCCACCTGTCACGATCCACACATCCGGGAAACCGATGCCAGCAAGGGCAACCAGAAGTTCCTGCGCAAGAACCGCTTCCAGGAAGTGACGCCAACCAACGCCTACGACAAGGATGGCGACATTATTTGTCTGTCCTGTCACAACAAAAACGGCACGTCGGGCGCCTGGGCTTTCTCGGCGCATGCCAACCCGTTGGTGGCGACACAGACCTATACTGCGGCGGCGGCGACCCAGCGTGAGTTTCCGGCGGGTATTCCGGTATGGAAAGCCGCCTGCCTCAATTGCCACGACACGCACACCATACCGGGCTCACGCAGGTTGCTGCGTGAGGGTACCGATGGTGCGGGGACGCCAAAGGCCGGTGGTTCGTCGGCGATCGAGGAAACCTGTTATCAATGTCACAGCAGCGCGGTGAGCA
>JBIJCY010000074.1:0-11233 GCA_044344385.1 Rhodocyclaceae bacterium
CGGTGCCCGTGCGGCTTATACGCAGGCCTTGGCAAAGGATCCGGCGTTTGCCCCGTCGGCGTTGAATCTGGTCCGGCTTGATGTCAACGAGAAACGTTTCGACGAAGCCCGTCGCCGCCTCGATGGCATGCTGGTCAAGCGCCATGACGATCCCGATGTGCTGTTTGAATACGGCATGCTTGAGCAGCGCGCCGGCCGGATGAGCGAAGCGATCCGTCATCTGCAGAAAGCCAGCGAAGTACAGCGCCGTGATGTGCGACCTGCGCTGGCACTGATCGACCTCCATCTCGGGCAACGACAGACTGATCAGGCGCTCAGTGTGGCCAAGACGCTGGCCTCGAAAACGCCGGACAACCTGAGCGTTCAGCTGGCGTTGGCGCGCACCTATCTGGCAACTGGCGATGCGGGAAATGCACGTAGTGTGTTGACCGGCGCCACCCGGCTTGCTGATTACGATGCCGCTACCCAGCTTGCCATCGCCCGGATGCAGATTCTTGCCGGCAACCCTGATGGCGCTGCTTATAGCGTGCAGAAAGCCCTGCAGGGGCTGCCGGATGATCCGGCAGCACTGGCGCTGATGGTCGAGGTCGAGGCGCGGCGTGGTGATGCCGCCAAGGCCGATGCCGCGCTAAAAATACTTGCCAGCAAGCACCCGAGCCGCGTTGAAACAGCCTTGGCTACGGCTAATCTGGCGATGTCTCGCGGCCAGTACGCGGCTGCTACTACTGCTTATCGGACGGCACTATCGCGTGAAGAAAGCGCCGATAACGCCTTGTTGCTTGCGCGCGCGCATCTGGCGGCTGGTGAGCCGGGCAAGGCGGCGGGGTTTCTCGAGGGCTGGGTAAAAACAAGGCCTAACGATATTCCCGCGCTCAAAGCACTGGCCGAATCGCAGTTTCGTGCGGGCCAACTCGCTGCTGCGCGTCAAAGCTATCTGCGGGTGATCACGGCAGAACCGGACGATTCACCGACGCTTAACAATTATGCCAATCTGTTGCTGCAATTGAATGATCCTGCGGCGCAGGCACAAGCTGAAAAGGCGCTCAAACTTTCGCCGAGTAATCCTTTCTATGCGGATACGCTGGGTTGGATATTGATCCAGAAGGGGCAGCTCGAGACCGGGCTGCGCCACTTGCGCGAAGCACGTCTGCGTAGCCCGGAAAATGGCGAGATTCGCTTCCATCTGGCCTATGCCCTGGCCAGGAATGGACGCAAGGCCGAGGCGAAGGAAGAGCTGAGTGCTGCTCTCACCGGTCCTGGCCGCGTGGCGAACAGCGAGGCGGTGAGCCAGTTAAAGAAGGAATTAGGGCTTTGACTCGATGTTCCCGTCTGTCGATATTTTTTACAGCGCTTCTGCCTATGACTTTTGGCGTATTGGTAAGCTGTTGAAATCTATAAATATTATTTTATGGCCCCGATTTTGCTTATATGGCAGCGAAAGCTAATGGGGGAACAAACATGAACAAACAAATCAAGATGTTGTGCGGCGTTGTGGCGCTGGCGCTGGCCGGGCAGGTTTCGGCGGCGACGAGTTGGTCCTTTACGAGTTCATTACCTGCGGGCGTTACGGTCTCTGCCTTCTCGAATACCGGTGGTGGTGATGATGCGGCAAGTGCTGCCAATAACGCGGCTACGCAAACAATTCAGAGTGCCAGTACAGCTATTTACACCGGTAATGGTCTCGGCATCACCAACGCAGACAATGGCAGCGCTACTTTCAAAGATTTGAATGAAGGGGGTACGCCGGAACACGCGATCGATAACAATGAGCGCTACGACATGGCGCTGCTCAATTTTGCATCGTCGGTTAAGTTGACCTCGCTTAAGTTGGGTTATGCGAGTAGCGATTCGGACGTTTCGGTGATGGCTTATGTCGGCGCTGGCGCACCGATACTGGTGGGCAAGACTTACGATCAATTGGTTGGACTGGGCTGGGCGTCGATCGGCAACTACGCCAACATCGGTACGTCATCCACATCAGTTAACGCTGGCGGAATTTTTTCCTCCTACTGGCTGATCGGTGCCTACAACCCACTTGCCGGCGGAACCACAAGCGCAAATGGTGGACCGCTAAACGTTGGCAATGACTATGTAAAGCTGGCCTCAGTGAGCGGGGTCGCTTGCGTTGGTGGATCTGGCCCCGCATGCACGCCTCCCGGCAAAGTGCCCGAACCCGGCTCCTTGGCGCTTTTTGGTCTCGCACTGCTCGGTATGCTGACTTTCCGCAAACGTCAGAAAATCTGATCCGCTTTCCGGCAGTCAGTCACAACGGCACCTTCTGGTGCCGTTGTCGTTTTAGGTTGGCAAAGCGCTTCAAGGCATAATGGGCGCGAAATTTGCTCAGTGTTGTGCCTTCGGGCGTTCATACGCTCACCTAAAGCGAAAGCCCCAATTGCAGCCGCGTTACTACCCGAAATCCTTTCTGACCCTGTTGTTGCTGGCCTTCATTCTGGCCGTGCTGCCGATTGCCGCGGCCTTGTTGCAGGCGATGTCGGGGATTGACAACTTTGCCCGGCAGAGCCGGACCGTGGTCGGTGAAACATCGAAGGCAGCCCGCACCAGCCGACAGTTGTTTGAAGAAGCCACCGGGTTGGAGCGACTCGCCCGGCAAATGCTGATTTTGCGCGATAGCGACGTGCTCGACGATTATGAGACGGTGCGCAAGCGCTTCAAGGCAAGCAGCAGCGAGTTGTCGCTTCTGTCGCTCGATGAAAGGCAACTGACGTTGCTCAACAAGGTCATTGACACGGAACAGTCGCTTTTTGAAAAACTGCGTCAGCGAGCGGGTGAGTCTTCGATTCCGGCCGTGGAACGGGCAATGTTGGCTGAGGACTACGCCGCGCTAAGTGTGCTGGCACGGGAAATGGTTGACGTCAGCGATGAGTTGATCGGTCGGGGCCTGATCGCCCTGCAAGAAGGGGCCGATGAAACGCAGCGGCGCCTGTGGGTTTTCCTGCCGGCCATGCTGGCGCTGGGTATAGGCGTCGCGATGCTGGCTATGTTGCTTATTGCCCGACCCATACGAGAACTGGACGATGCCATTCGGCGCCTGGGCGGTGGCGACCTCGTGCCGACAATTCAGATCCACGGGCCGGGCGATTTTGAGCGTCTGGGGCAGCGTCTTGACTGGTTGAGGCTGCGCCTGATTGAACTTGAAGCACAGAAATCGAGATTCCTGCGCCATGTTTCACATGAGCTGAAAACGCCGCTGACGGCGATGCGCGAAGGTGCTTCGCTGCTGGCCGACGGGGCCGTCGGAGCGTTGAGCGCCGAACAGCGCGAAGTGGTTGATATTTTGCAAAACAAGAGCCTGCAATTGCAGGCACTGATCGAGCGTTTGCTGGCCGTACAGCGGGAGATGGAAGGGCTCGGTCGTTTGCAGCCTGAATCGGTGCATCTTTCCTTGTTGCTCAACAAGGTGCTTGATGATCATCGATTGCCGCTGGCGGTGCGGAATATCAAGATCCGGCTTGATGTCAGCCCGGTCAGGGTCATCGGTGATGCGGCAAAACTGGCGACCGTACTCGACAACCTTGTTTCCAACGCGCTCAGGCATTCGCCGGAGGGTGCTATCATTGACCTGCGTCTTTATCGGCAAGGCGAGACGGCCAACGTTGAAGTTCGCGATCAGGGTCCCGGCATTGCCAGCGCAGACCGTGAAAACATTTTCGACTGGTTTTATCAGGGCGACGCACCGCCCGGCGATCAAATCGCAGGCAGCGGTTTTGGTCTGGCCATTGCACGCGAATACGCCCAGGCGCATCACGGCAGTCTGAATCTTCTGCCTGAGGAGGGTAGCGGTGCTGCTTTCCGACTGACGCTCCCACTGGCTTACAAAGGAAATTGACGTTTGATGTTGCAAAAAGTGTTTTCTATCGTATGTGTACTTTATTTTTGCCTACTGGCAGGTTGCAGCAGTTTGCCCGCCGAAGTCGCTGCGCCGGTAGACGGCGATTTGTCCACGGAAAGCGCATGGCCTTCTGACGAGGCAAAGTTCGTGCTCGACACGATCTCTTTTGCGCAGCGTACAGCGAGCGCGCCGATTGACGAGCAGCGCAAGGAAATGTCCGCTGCAGCCAAGGCTTTTACCCGTGACCGCAACGTCGCAGCACGGCTGCGTTACGGCTTGTTGCTCTCCTTGCCGACACTGGCCGGTGCCGATGCGCACCGCGCGCTGGCAACGCTGGAGCCATTAAGCGCGAGCGGGGCGATCAGTCCGGTGCGTCAACTGGCAATCCTGGTCGTTTCGCAAATCAGCGAGCGCTTGAAGGAGCAGCGTCGCGCTCAACTGCTCAAGGAGCAACTGGATGAATCACGCGCCAACGAGCGCTTGCAAACTGAGCGAGCTGCACAGCTGAAGATCCAGCTTGACGAGTTGCGCGCCATCGAACGCGCGTTGATCGAGCGCAGGCGGCCAAAATCATGAGTCAAGCCCCCGATATTCTGCTCGTGGACGACGATCCCGATATCCACAAGCTGGTGGCCATGCGCTTGCGCGCCGCCGGGCATACCGTTGCGGCTGCCGAGAGCGGCGAACAGGCTTTGGCCATGTTCGATGCGGCAAGACCGCGGCTGGTCATCACCGATCTGAAAATGGGTGGCATGGATGGTCTGGCGTTGTTCGAAGCCATTCAGCGCCGGGCGCCGACCTTGCCGGTGATCGTGCTCACCGCCCATGGCACCATTCCCGATGCGGTTGAGGCGACCAAACGGGGGGTGTTCGGTTTTATCCCCAAACCTTTTGACGGCAAGGGCTTGCTCGAGCAGGCCGAGCGTGCCTTGCGCTTGTCGGGGACGGGTGCTGGTCAAACGGGCAGCCAGGACGCGTGGCGGACAGGGATTGTCGGTGTCGGACCGGCCATGCGCGAACTGCTCGAACGTGCCCGCCTGGTTTCGGCTACCGACGCCAGTGTGTTTATCGCCGGCGCCAGCGGAACAGGCAAGGAGTTGCTGGCACGTGCAATTCACCGGGCCAGTCCCCGTGCCGAAAAGCCGTTTGTCGCGATCAACTGTGCGGCCATCCCGGAAAATCTGCTCGAGTCCGAGCTTTTCGGTCATCGCAAGGGTGCCTTTACCGGCGCCGCCTACGAACATCGGGGTTTGTTTCAGGCGGCTGAGGGCGGTACGGTATTTCTTGATGAAATCGGCGATATGCCGTTGCCCTTGCAGGCCAAATTGTTGCGTGTGCTGCAAGAGCGGCAAGTGCGCCCCGTTGGGGCGATTCAGGATATTCCGGTTGATGTGCGGGTTGTCTCGGCAAGCCACCGTGACCTTGAATCCGGATTGAAGGAAGGCTGGTTCCGCGAGGATTTGTATTACCGGTTGAATGTGGTCGCCCTGCAGTTGCCACTGCTCGCGGAGCGCCGCGAGGATATTCCGGCACTGGCCAGCCATTTTCTGCGCGATGTAGCTGTGCGTTACGCCAAGACGGTGACGGCCCTGGCACCGGAGGCCATGGAGTTGCTGGTCGGGGCGCCGTGGCCGGGCAACGTGCGCCAGCTGCAGAATGTCATCGAGCAGGCCATCGCGCTGTCTACCAGTGCGATCATCCCCGCCAGCTTGATTCAGTCAGCATTGCGCTCCGAGCCTGCTGCCTGGGCTTCGCTGGATGAGGCGCGGCGCGAATTCGAGCGCGATTATCTGGTTCGCCTCTTGCGTCTGACGCAAGGTAGTGTTGCGAATGCGGCGCGTTTGGCGCAACGCAACCGTACCGAATTCTACAAGTTGCTCGAGCGGCATGAGCTCGACCCCAAGCTGTTCAAGGGCTCGTCCGCCGCGTAAGCCTTGTCGTCGATTGGCGACCGATATTCTCTATTAAAATCAATGTCTTGTGTTTGTCGTCAAGGCGGCTGTCGTGATTGCCCGACGGTCTGCAACTTCCGTAGAATTCTTTTGTTCAGTATTTTCTTTTATTTTCAGTGGCTTACTGAAGTGGCACGGCACTTGCGATGCCAGCCCCAAGGCGCATAGTAGTGCGCCCGTTTTTGACAAAGCCTACTGGAGAAAAGAATGGCGCAATTCAGTTTACGCAAATCGGACCGGCCGCATCCGGTCATCATGGCTACTGCAGCATCCCTGATTACATTCAGTCTGCTTGGTGCGGGCGCGATTACCGGCCTGATTCCAAGTGCCTACTCGAGTAATTCAGGCGACATGCAAAAAAACAGGGCTTCCGATGAGCGATCATTTTCCGGGCAGGACTCAACGCGTCGATCAGTCGCCGAGTCGTCTTGCGTCAATTGCGGGGTGGTTGATGCGATACGTGCCGTGCAAGTGGAAGGGAACGCCAGCGGGTTGGGTGCGGTAGCGGGTGGTGTGACCGGCGCTGTCGTCGGACACCAGATCGGCAATGGACACGGGCGCGATGTAATGACCGTGATTGGTGGTGCAGGAGGCGCTTTTGCCGGGCATTCAATTGAAAAGAACATCAATCGCCGTACTGTCTATCGCGTTACCGTGCGCATGGATGATGGTTCCTTTCGCACTGTTTCCCAGTCGCATGAGCCGGCCGTCGTGATTGGCAGCAAGGTGCGCGTCGCCAATGGTTCTCTGGTAGCACTGTCATGAAGGGCGTGCAAATGCGCAATCTGGCGTTGTGTTTGATGGTTGCGCCGGCCATGCTGGGGGCCTGTAGTAGTTCGCCAACACGGCAACAGATTGGCACGGCTACGGGCGCGGTAGTGGGCGGCGTGGTCGGTGCGGTGGTTACCGGTGGCAGCACGGTCGGTACCGTTGCGGGCGCCGCGGCCGGGGGGTTGGTCGGCGCAGAGCTTACCAAAAAATAATGATGCACGGCGATCAGCTAACGCTGATTGCACCGTGCCGAATGAAACGCGGCGCAATCAGGCAGCGGTGTTTGCGTTTCAGCGCTGCAATTGTTCCAGAAGCTCGGTTTCCAGCCTGATACGGCTGGCGCTTTCGCCGAGATCTCCGCCGCTGATCAGGAAGGTGTCTTCAACCCTTTCGCCGAGTGTGGCGATTTTTGCGGTGTGCAGGTTGGCTTTGTGTGCCGCCAGGGTGGTTGCTACGGTGTAGAGTAATCCCGGACGGTCTGCGGCGGTTACCGACAGAACAAAAAGCACGCCTTTTTCATCGGGCTCGATGCTTACCTGTGGCTGGATGGGGAAGTGTTTGACTTGCCGTGATACGCGACCGCTACCTGGAGCCTCCGGCGGCGCTTGGTGGGTGAGTCGTTGAAGAAGTTCGTGTTCGACATAGCTGATCATTTCGCGATCACTGTCGCGGCCGCTGATATCGAGCAGCATGAAACTGTCCAGGGCATAGCCATGGCGAGTCGTATGAATCTTTGCGTCGACGATGTTGTAGCCGGCGCGCCCGAAGAAACCGACCAGTCGGGCGAATAGATCCGGCTGATCGAGAGTGTAGACCATCACCTCCAGTCCCTCGCCCTGCGGGTTGATGCGGGCCTTTACCACGGGTTGGTCGACGTGGATGCGATAGTGCAGGGCACGCGTGTGCCAGGCGATCTCCTCCGCCGAGTGCCGCAGGAAATACACCGTGTCCAGTTGTTTCCACAGTCGTTCGTGTACGGTGTCGGATAGCGCAAAATAGCGCAGCAAACGCATCGCTTCGGCTTGCCGCTCCTGAATAATGCCCTGTGCCACCGGCGCTTCACCACCGGAGAGCAGCAGCCTGCGTGTTGCGCTGAACAACTGTTCCAGCAGTTGCCCTTTCCAGGTGTTCCAAACCTTCGGACTGGTACCGCGAATGTCAGCGACGGTAAACAGGTAGAGCGCAATCAGATATCGCTCGTTAGCGGCGATCCTGGCGAAAGCAACGACCACGTCCGGGTCGGAAATATCCTGTTTTTGCGCGACGTTCGACATGACAAGGTGATGGCGAACCAGCCAAACCACCAGTTCGCTGTCCTCGCTGTCCAGCCCGTGGCTATCGCAGAACGCCTGCGCATCAACGGTGCCGAGTTCCGAGTGGTCGCCGCCACGGCCTTTTGCAATGTCGTGGAAGAGGGCGGCAACGTAGAGCACCCAGGGCCGCTCAAAATCGCTGATCAGACGGCTGCATACCGGGTATTCGTGCGCGAACTCGTCCATTGTGAAGCGGCGCAGATTGCGCATCACCTGCAGGATGTGTTGATCGACGGTGTAGACGTGAAACAGGTCATGTTGCATCTGGCCAACGATCTTGCCGAAGTTGGGCAGATAGCGGCCAAGAATGCCGAAGTGGTTCATGCGTCGGAATTCGTGAATGATGCCGCGCGGCTGTTTGAAGAGTTCGAGGAAACGTGCCCGATTGTCCGGGTCGCTGCGAAAGTCATCGTCGATCTGGTTGCGCGCCCGCCACTGCGCGCGCAGTGTGCGAGCGGTCATGCCTTTCAGGTCGGGGTGCTGCTGCATGAGCAGAAAACCTTCGAGAATGGCGCCCGGCGACTTGTTATAGACGTCTTCGTCGACGACATCGAGCAGTTCGTGCGTTTTCTGAAAATGCTCGTTGATCGGTTCCGGTGGCTGATCAGGTGGCGGAAAAATCGCCGCACCGATGTTCTGCACGAGGATGGCGTTGATCTGCGTAATCGTTTTTGCCGTGCGGTAATACTCCTGCATCAGTTGTTCGCTGACGCGCCGTGTTGGTGTGGCTTCGAAACCCAGTTGCTGGGCAAGGATCGTCTGATAGTCGAAAAGCAGACGATCTTCGCGGCGCCCGACGTGGATGTGCAACTGGGTGCGTAATCGCTGTAGAAAGCCTTCGCAGCGTTCGAGATGCTGTCCTTCTTCGTGCGTAATAAAGCTGTGCCGTTCCAGATCCCCCCAGGTCTTGCCGTAACCGGCGGCCTGTGCGATCCACAGGATACTCTGCAGATCACGCAACCCCCCGGGACTCTCCTTGCAGTTTGGTTCGAGACTGTAGGGTGTTTCGAGATAGCGCAGGTGGCGCTCGTCCTGCTCCATTCTCTTGGCATGGAAGAAAGCCTGCGGATCGAGGTGTTCCTTGAAGCCGGAAATGAATTTCTTGAAAAGTCGCTCGCTGCCGGTGAGTCTTCTCGCTTCCAGTAAGGATGTTTGAATTGTCACGTCACCGGCTGCTTCGTCGATGCATTCCTCGACGGTGCGTACACTGTGACCGATCTCCAGGCCGATATCCCAGAAAAAACTGACCAGATGTTCAAGGCGCACAGTCAGTGCGGCGTCGGGCGCCTTCGGCAAGAGCAGCAGGAGGTCAATGTCCGATGACGGGAAGAGTTCGCCACGCCCGTAACCACCGACCGCAACCAGCGCCAACGATGAGGGAAAGCCGAGTTCGTGCCAGAGATCACAGAGAATTTCATCAATCAGCCGGCAGCGCTCATGCAGCAGGTGCAAGGCGTCAGCTTCGGCCAGATAAGACTCGCGGATTGCCTTTTGCCCTGCCTGAAGCCGGGATTTGAAACGGGCGAGGAGCGCGCTGCGAATCGCTGCGTCTACCTTCATGAGTGCTATTTGATCCAGTCAGGTTGCGGGCGCGAGCCTTCGGAAACGGTAAGGACCTCAAAACCGCTTTCAGTCACCAGGATGGTGTGCTCCCATTGTGCCGACAGACTATGGTCCTTGGTGACGATAGTCCAGCCGTCGGCCAACTCACGGATGCCTGCTTTTCCGGCATTGATCATGGGCTCGATGGTGAAGATCATGTTGGCTTCAATACGGATGCCAGTACCGGCCTTGCCGTAGTGCACCACCTGTGGGTCTTCGTGAAACTTGGCGCCGATTCCGTGGCCGCAGAATTCACGGACCACCGAATAGCCGGCCTTCTCGGCATGACGCTGGATGGCGCTGCCGATGTCGCCAAGATAGGCGCCTGCCTTGACTTGTGCGATGCCTAGCCAAAGGCACTCAAAAGTGACCTCGCACAGGCGTTTGGCCTGAATTGAAGCTTCTCCGACATGAAACATGCGACTGGTATCGCCGTGGTAACCGTCCTTGATCGTTGTGATGTCAAGGTTGACGATGTCGCCGTGTTTAAGCTGTTTGTCGCCCGGAACACCGTGGCAGACCTGATGATTGATCGAGGTGCAGATCGACTTTGGATAGGGTTTGTAGCCGGCAGGCGCATAGTTGAGCGGGGCCGGGATGCAGCCTTGAATATTCACCATGTAGTCATGGCAAAGCTGATCGAGTTCACCGGTTGTAATTCCGGGTTTTACATAGGGCGCAATGTAGTCGAGAACTTCGCCAGCAAGACGGCCGGCAATACGCATTTTTTCAA
This sequence comes from Rhodocyclaceae bacterium, assembly GCA_044344385.1. Classification (GTDB taxonomy): domain Bacteria; phylum Pseudomonadota; class Gammaproteobacteria; order Burkholderiales; family Rhodocyclaceae; genus CAJBIL01. Next base: position 10,222 of record JBIJCY010000074.1, read on the forward strand.
TTTCTGCGGGAGATTTCAGCGTGATGCTCATTGGTTGTGGATTCAGTACGCAAAGGAGTGGACGGGTGGAGCGGCTGGAGAAGGCGAAGAATAAAGGAAGCAGCGGATTTGGGCAATTTGTCGGCGTTCCGGTTCAGTTTTTACCGAAGAATATCCAGAAAGCACGCTGGATTTGAATTCCCTTTGCGTTCAGTGCTACAATCGCCGGGTTTCGCTAGCCGGTGCTGGTGAAATTTACGCGTGCCATGGTGGCGCGCAAGATGTGTCGCTTAGGCACGTCAATTACACACATTCGCCTGTTCTTCAAGGGTGTCCGCCAAAAGATCAAGGCGGGCTGCAGGTGGGCGAATGGTGGTTCAACCCTTATGGAGTAACAAGTATGTCCGCAACTATGCGTCAAATGCTCGAGGCCGGTGTTCACTTCGGCCACCAAACCCGTTTCTGGAACCCGAAGATGGCGCAGTACATCTTTGGTGCCCGTAGCAAGATTCACATTGTCAACCTTGAAAAGACGCTGGCCAATTACAACGAAGCCATGGCTTTCGTGCGTAAGTTGTCGTCGAACAAAGGCAATATCCTGTTTGTCAGTACCAAGCGCCAGGCGCGCGAGATACTTGCTGAAGAAGCCGCTCGTAGCGGTTCTTCGTATGTCGATCAGCGCTGGCTCGGCGGTATGCTGACCAACTTCAAGACCATCAAGCAATCGACCAAGCGCCTGAAGGACATGGAGCTGATGGTTGAAGATGGCTCGCTGGAAAAGCTTGGCAAGAAGGAAGCGCTGATGACCCAGCGCGAACTCGTCAAGCTGCAGAAGTCCATCGGCGGTATCAAGAACATGAACACGCTGCCGGACGCGCTGTTCGTCATCGACGTCGGCTATCACAAGATTGCGATCACGGAAGCCAACAAGCTGGGCATCCCGGTCATCGCCGTTGTCGATACCAACCATTCTCCGGAAGGCGTTGATTACGTCATTCCAGGTAACGATGACTCCTCACGCGCCATTCGCCTG
>JBIJCY010000370.1:0-3158 GCA_044344385.1 Rhodocyclaceae bacterium
GCGCTGGAGCGCAGTCTGACCGAGTTGCTGCAGGGGCGCAGTTTTGAAGGCCTGAACGATTTGCCCCGGCCCACCTTTGAAAGCAACGCGGTCACCGAGCCGAACAACTTCGTTGAACACTTTATCGATTCCAGCGGCGTGGTGTCGTGGCGCTTTTTCAGCGCCAAAGCCGATTTCGATTTTGTCGAGTGGGATTTTTCCGGCCAGGGTGAGAGTTCTAACGCTGACGAAGCTGCAACCTTGTTCGACATTCTCGAAGCGATGGGCAAGGAAGTGTACATGGCTGTGTATGACCAGCTCGGCGGCAGTTCCAACGCTATCGCCTGCCGCATCCTGGTGCCGGGTTATTCGGAAATTTATCCGGTCGAGGATTTGATCTGGGATAACACTAACAAAGCACTCTCGTTCCGCGCCGATATCCTGAATTTACATCACCTGGATGATGCCAAGCTGAAAGCGCTGCTTGAACGTCTGGAAGAGAGCGAACTCGATGATTACACCGACATCATTACCTTGATCGGCGTCGAGTTTGACGAGAATACGGACTGGGGTCAGCTTACGGTGCTGGAGTTGAAGCTGCTGATTCAGCTGGCTCTGAAGCAATTTGAAGAGGCGCACGATCTGGTGGGCGCTTTCCTGCAATATAACGAGAACACGGCCGAGCGCGGCTTGTTTTATCAGGCCTTGAATGTGGTGCTGGAGGTGCTGCTGGACGACGACCTTGAACTGGACGATTACGAGGCCAATTTCCGCCGGATGTTTGGCAACCCGCGGATGGATGCGGTGATCGGGTCAGTGGACGGCAGCGTGCGTTTCTTCGGCTTGACACCAACGAACATGAAACTGGAAGGACTCGATCGGCACCAGCGCCTGATCGACAGCTACAAAAAACTGCACATGGCGCGGGCTAATGTGGCGGCTTTATCCAGCTAGGGTTACGAGGATGGGCAGCCGCGGTGAATTAATCGGCGCCGGCTCGATCCGCGTGCTGGCAGAGATAATGAGCCATTGACATCACCGTTTTCGCAGCGCGCGCTGCCGTTGCCGCTTTGATCATTTCCGGCACGTTGCGCTGCAAAACCCCTTACCCGGTTTCTGTCGTACATTAACGTTGTGGGCCGTCGGTATTGGTACTGTCTGTCGGCACTATTTTCAACGTGATTTTTTACGACTCAAACCACGATGCAACATATCGAATCCCGAACCGAGCTGATCAATGTGCGCGGCCTTCGCTATAGCGTCAGGCGCTGGGGCGCGGCGGATGCGCCGAAGGTATTTCTGCTGCACGGCTGGATGGACAACTCTGCGACTTTTCAGTTTGTCGTCGATGCGCTCAAGGCCTCCTGGCACGTGATTGCGCCGGACTGGCGTGGTTACGGCGCATCGCAATGGCTTTCTCACCCTTACTGGTTCCCCGATTATTACGCGGACCTGCATTGCCTGCTGGATGAGTATTCACCGGACCAGCCCGCGCGACTGGTGGGGCACAGCATGGGGGCCAATATCGCCAGCATCTATGCAGCCGTTCGCCCGGAGCGTGTGTCGCAGGTGGTGATGCTGGATTTTCTCGGCTTGAAACCCGCGAAAAATATCGATACACCAACCCAGATTGGCAAGTGGCTGAAGGGCATTCAGGACGAACCGAAACTCAGTACCTATGCGAATTGTGAAGCCCTGGCGCATCGCTTGCGAGTGGCCAATCCACGGCTGAGCGAAAGTCGTGCGGCATTTCTCTCGCTGACCGTCAGCCGGGTCAAACCGGACGGGCAGGTCGAGATGGCTTGCGACCCGTGGCACAAGATCCCGTCCCCCGCGGTGTATGTCGTTGAGGACGCCATGGCGAGCTGGCGCAAGATCACGGCGCCGGTGTTGATGTTGATTTCCGATCAGGGCTTTGTGCGCCACCGCTTTGGCAATGAGCCAGAGGAATACCAGAGGCGACTTGCCTGCTTTGCGAACAAGCAAGTAATCGAAATCGCCGATTCAAGTCACAATCTTCAGCACGACCAGCCAGAAGCCGTGGCGGCGGCGCTGGAAAACTTCCTGAGCAGAGACTGAGTCAGTCCGTCTCAAGGGCTTGCCAGACAGCCAGTACATCGCGCGTTGCGGCAACATCATGCACACGCAGAATGCTGGCGCCACGCTGCGCAGCCAGCAAAGCCGCGGCGAGACTGGCAGGCTGGCGGTCTTCAACAGCACGCCCGGTGATCGCGCCGAGCATGGATTTGCGCGAAATGCCGGCGAGTAGCGGCAAGCCTTCTGGCGACAGCGCCGGCAAGTGACGCAAAAGCGCCAGATTGTGCGCCAGCGCCTTGCCAAAACCAAAACCGGGGTCGAGTGCCAAACGATCGTGCATAACGCCACCAGCGATCGCTGCCGCCACTCTGTCGCCGAGAAAATCGCGCACCTCGGCGACAACATCGGCATAACCGGGATGCTGCTGCATGGTCAGCGGATCGCCCTGCATGTGCATCAGGCACACGGCACAGTCACTATCGGCCACCGCCGCCAGCGCACCCGGCATGCGCAGTGCGTAGATGTCATTGATCATCGCCGCACCGTGCGCCAGCGCGGCACGCATCACCTCGGGCTTGTAGGTATCGACCGATAGCGGCACGCCGCAATCCTTGAGCGCTTCGAGCACCGGCAACAGGCGGCGAAGTTCCTCGTCCAGCGGCGTCGGGATGGCGCCCGGGCGCGACGATTCGGCACCGAGGTCGAGCAGGTCGGCACCCGCTACGATCTGCTCATGCGCATGCGCAATGGCGCGCGCCGTGTCGGACGCCAGCCCGTCGCCGGAGAAGGAATCCGGCGTCAGGTTGACGATGCCCATGATTAGCGGGCGATCGAGCGTCAGTTCAAATTTTCCGCAACGGAGCATAAATATCAATCGTAAAAAAACCGGGGAAGCTCGCGCTCCCCCGGTTTGCTTATCACATCGCCCCGAATCAGGCCGGCGCAGTCGCGCTCGGCGCGGCATCCGGCGTGTTGTTGTCCGGCGTCGTCTCGGCCTTGGCCTGCGGCTGCTTGTGCGGGCGTGGCGGCTTGCCTTCCATGATGTCGGTGATCTGGTCGGAGTCGAGCGTTTCCATTTCCAGCAGTGCGGCAGTCATTGCCTCGACCTTGTCACGGTTTTCTTCGAGCAGCTTGCGCGCCAG
>JBIJCY010000371.1:0-3150 GCA_044344385.1 Rhodocyclaceae bacterium
GCCTGATTGAAGCCGCGTTCGCGCAGACGCAGTGGATGCAGTGGCAATGGAATGATCAGGTCGGCCTGACAATTGCGGGCGTCGGTGGCGAGTTGTGTGCCGAGCCAGGCGCCGAGCGCCAGTCGATGCGCGTACTTGAACGATTGAACCAGTTTGTCCAAGGGGAAGTCGTAGCTGAAGCTGGCGACCGTTGCGTCGAAGTGCGGTGGTTTCGAGAGGCATTGTCCGCAGCGTTCGCCGTGCGGCGTCGGTAGTGCGCATTGCGGGCAGCGCAGGGTAGAGAGGCGTGGGAGATCAGCGACGCAATCCATGCAGAGCACGGCATCGCCGCTCGTCGCGCCGCACAGCAGGCAGTCCTGTTCGAGCAGTTGTCCTGCCGTGCGCCGGATGAGTTCTACGCTTTGGGTTAAAATTGACATCCCGACACCGTTCGTTAATAATTCATAATTACGGACAATACGCTACAGTAGGTTTAACCCATGAACGCAATCCTCCAAGCTGCATCCTCACAAACTCAATCTTCTGCCTGCGCTACCGCAGTCGACACCGCAAAGTGGAGTGTCGCAGAAGTTGAGGCGCTTTACGATCTGCCGCTGATGGACCTGATTTACCGGGCGCAGCAGGTGCATCGTGAGCATTTCGACGCCAATGAGATTCAGCGCTCGACGCTGATTTCGGTGAAGACCGGCGGTTGTTCCGAAGATTGCGGCTATTGCTCGCAGTCGGCGCGCAACAAGACCGAACTGGAGCGCGAGCAGTTGATGCCGGTGGCCGACGTGGTTGCTGCGGCACAGGCCGCCAAAGACAAAGGCGCGTCGCGTTTCTGCATGGGCGCCGCCTGGCGTGGCCCGAAGGAGAAAGATCTGGAGCCGGTGCTCGAGATGATTCGCGAGGTCAAGGCGCTTGGTCTGCAAACCTGTGTGACGCTCGGCATGCTGAAGGATGGTCAGGCCGAAAAGCTGGCCGAGGCCGGTCTCGACTACTACAACCACAACCTCGATACCGCCGCCGAGTTTTACCCGAAAGTCATCACCACGCATACCCAGCAGGATCGTTTCGACACCATTGGCGAAGTGCGCAAGGCCGGCATGAAAGTCTGTTCGGGCGGCATCATCGGCATGGGTGAGTCGCGCCGCAATCGTGCCGCGCTGATTGTTCAGCTGGCCAACATGACGCCGGCGCCCGAATCGGTGCCGATTAACAATCTGGTCGCCATCCCCGGTACGCCGATGGCCGAGATTCGTGGCGTCGACAACTTCGAGTTTGTGCGCACCATCGCCGCCGCCCGCATCACCATGCCGACGTCTTTCGTGCGACTGTCAGCCGGGCGTGACGCCATGAGCGAAGAAATGCAGACGCTGTGTTTCCTGGCGGGTGCCAACTCGATGTTCTACGGCGACAAGCTGCTGACCACCGGCAATCCCGACGTCGACCGCGACGAAGCGCTGTTCGCCAAACTCGGCCTGCGCCCGATCTGATGCGATTGCATGCGCTTGGAAAAAGCAGTTAACCACAGCGATCACGGCGTACACGGCGAAAACACAGAAAGCTGTATTGTTTTGGCGAATCCCTCGGGGCAAGAAAAACAGTGGCTCTTCGCTGTGTCCGCCGTGTCGCCGTGGTTGACCTGAGCTTTTAACGATGATGCAACCAGCGCAATTCGTTGACCGGCGGCAGGTGCGGCGCAACTTCGCGCGTGCGGCAGCGAGCTATGACGGTGCTGCGGTGTTGCAGCGCGAAGTCGGCAGTCGCATGCTTGAGCGGCTGGACTATATGCGTGTCGAACCGCACCGTGTGCTTGATCTGGGTTGCGGCACCGGCGCCAGCCTGACCGCTCTGCATGAGCGTTACCCCAAGGCACAGTTGATCGGCGCAGACCTCAGTGACGCAATGCTGCAGGCGGGCCGCGGGCAGCGCTCACGTCTGCGCTGGATGCTCCCCTTTTTGCGCGGCAACAAGACGCCGCTGGTCGCTGCGGATGCGGCGGCTTTGCCAATCAAATCAGCTTCGATGAGCATGCTCTGGTCGAACCTGATGTTGCACTGGCTTGATGATCCGTTGCCTGTTTTCCGCGAAATGCATCGCGTGCTTGAAGTGGACGGGCTGCTGATGTTCTCGACCTTCGGGCCGGATACGCTGAAGGAATTACGCAGCAGTTTTGCCGATGGTTATGTTCATACCCAGCGTTTTGCCGACATGCATGATTTCGGCGATATGCTGATCGAGTGCGGTTTCGCCGATCCGGTCATGGACATGGAAGTACTGACCATGACCTACGCCAGCCTTGATGACCTGTTTCGGGATCTGCGACAGAGTGGCGCGGCGTGCGCCATGCAGGCGCGCAACCATGGGTTGATGGGACGTATTGCCTGGCAGGAAATGCGGGCAGCTTACGAAAAACTGGCCATCGATGGCCGCTTGCCGGCGACCTTTGAGGTGATCTACGGACACGCCTGGAAAACGCAGCCGAAGAAAGCGCAGGACGGTCGGTCGATTGTCCGTTTTGATCCCCAGCGATCACGTTAGTCTCTTAAACGCAGATTTTAAAAAACTTACCGCGTCTCTGCGGTAAGGCTTTGTTTTCTAGTTTAAGGATTGAGTTGCCGGTAAGCGGCTTCCGACAGGCTGAGCAGTTGATCGCGCGGTAACTCGCCGGAAAGTGCATAGCCCAGGCGTCCGTCGAGCCAGTAGAAAACGCTGACCTTGCCCTCCAGCGCAAAACGGAACGCCGTTTCCCGGTTTTCAGCCGCATCGGTACGCACATAAAGCGTCAGCCGGCGCCCTTGTGCATCCTGATACATGAACTGTGCGACCGGCCCCTGCTCGCCCGGCAGCAGACGTCCGCCGACCAGTTCGAATCCTTCTGCCGCAAAGTGAGGCACCTTGACCGGCGTTCCCAGTCGCTTGGATAGCCACTGCACGAGATGCGCTTCCTGATCGGCGCCGACTTCGACCGGGTGTCTGACTTCCGGTGAGTAGACGACGTGTGCAATGGCGGCGTTGCGCGCCAGTGTTGATACGGGGGCGCTTGCAGGCGGCGCGCCACGCAGAATGAAACCGGCGATGCCGCCGATGGTCAACCAGCCGAGCGTGGCGGCGATACCCCAGATCCGGTTGCGTGGCGGCCGTGCAGCGCGTAGCAAGCGTTCC
>JBIJCY010000372.1:0-3140 GCA_044344385.1 Rhodocyclaceae bacterium
CGTTGCCCACAATTCGCGATTGTTGGCCAGTGTTGCTGCATGCAATTCGGGGTAGCCGCCGGGTAGCCAAACAGCGTCACAGTCGGGCAGCATCTGGTCGGCGAGCGGTGAGAAGTATTCGATGCGGGCACCGAGGGCAGCGAGGCAGTCGAGGTTGGCCGGGTAGAGGAAGCAGAACGCGGCATCGCGGGCGATGGCAATAGTTTGGCCGGCGAGCAGGGGTGGCAAGGTGGGCGCAGTAACTGCTGCAAATGTAACCGGTGGCGGCAGTGCCGCGGCGGCGGTTGTTGCCAGCAGATCAGCCATGCGGTCAATGCGTTGTGCGAGGTCTTCAATTTCGGCGGCCGGCAGCAGGCCCAGATGGCGCTCCGGCATGGCAGCATCGTTATCACGCGGCAAATGGCCGTACCACGCGATGTCGGGCGGCAGGCTCTTCTCCAGCAGTTCGGCATGATAAGCGCTGCCGACGCGGTTGGCGAACGCGGCGTTGACCGGCGTTCCCGGCCGGTAGTGCTTGAGTCCGTAGGCAATGGCGCCGAAGCTGGTGGCCATCGCCGAGCCGTCGATCACTGCGAGGATTGGTATGCCGAGGCGCGCTGCGAGTTCGGCGGCCGACGGCTCGCCGTCATAGAGCCCCATGACGCCTTCGACGAGAATTAGGTCGGCGCTCTGCGCCGCTTCGGCCAGTCGCCACGCTGCATCGGCTTCGCCGCACATCCATAGATCGACGTTGTAGCAGGGCGCGCCGCTGGCAATGGTGTGAATCTGCGGGTCAAGAAAATCCGGGCCGCATTTGAAGACGCGCACCTTGCGCCCCTGACGCGCATGCAGGCGCGCCAATGCGGCAACAACGGTGGTTTTGCCCTGACCGGAGGCGGGAGCAACGACGAGCAGGGCCGGGCACGATGCCATTACCACTCCAGACCGGGCATGGCTTTGACGCCGGCCTTGAAGGCGTGTTTGACGAGCGTCATTTCGGTCACAGTGTCGGCTGCTTCGATCAGCGCGTCGGGTGCGCCGCGGCCGGTGATGATGACGTGCTGCATGGGCGGGCGGATGGCCAGCGCGGCGAGCACCGGCGCGATGTCCAGCCAGCCGTATTTCAGCGCGTAGGTGAATTCGTCGAGTACAACGAGGCCGATTTCCGGGTCAGCCAGATAGCCGCAGGCGATGTCCCATGCGGCTCTTGCCGCAGCAGCGTCACGCGAGCTGTCCTGCGTTTCCCAGGTAAAGCCCTCTCCCGAGACGTGCCAGTTCAGGCTGCCGGGATAGGTCTCGGCAACGCGCCGGTAGAAGCCTTCTTCACCGGTATCAGATCGCCCTTTGACGAATTGAATGACGGCAACCTTCATGTCGTGGCCGAGCGCACGCGCCACCACGCCGAAGGCCGCGGAAGATTTGCCCTTGCCGTTGCCGGTGTTGATGACCAGCACGCCGCGCTCTTCCTGTGCCGCGGCAATTTTCTCGTCGATCACCGATTTTTTGCGCTCCATGCGCGTGTGGTAGCGCACTTCCTTGCTCTGATCTTCGGTCATGTCTGCTTTCGTTTAGCGGGGAATGAAGCTGATCCGGCCTTCACACTCGATGGCCTGCAGCGGGTATTGGTAAAGCGCCGACAGGCGTTCGGCGGTGAGCATTTCTTTCGCCGGCCCGCTTTCGGTTGTGCCATCACCATGGATGAGCAAGGCGCGGTCGCAGAAGCGCCAGGCCAGCGCCGGCTCGTGCAGGACCATGATGACGCCGGCGTTGGTGTCGCGGGTGGCGTTAGCGAACAAATCCAGCATGGCGATCTGGTGCTTCAGATCGAGGTGCGCGATCGGTTCGTCGAGCAGAAAGAGTTGCGGTTCCTGTGTGAGCAGTGTGGCGATTGCCAGTCGCTGGCGTTCGCCACCGGAAAGTGTTTGTACGTCGCGTTGTTCAAATTCGGCGAGATCGACCGCCGCCAGTGCCTTGCGGACAATTTTTGCGTCGCTGGCCGATTCCCAATCCCAGCGCGCCAGATGCGGGTGGCGGCCGACCAGCGCAGTTTCCAGCACCGTCGAGGCGAAAGCGTCACCGCGTGATTGGGGCAGCCAACCACGAATCAATGCGCTCTGGCGCGGGCCGAGCGCCGCATAGCTGCTGCCCTTGAGCAGCACTGTGCCCGCCTGCGCAGCGCGCAGTCCGGCCAGCACCGAGAGCAGCGTTGATTTGCCCGCGCCGTTGCGACCAAGGATTGCCAGGCGTTCGCCCGGCTGCAATGCGAGGTCGAGATCACGGCACACGGAATTTTTGCCGATACTCACGGTGAGTTGGCAGGCTGAAAGCAGTGGCTCGCTGGTCATTGTCATCAGCGCCTCGCTTGCGTGTCGCGCGTCAGCAAAAACAGAAAAACGGGGACGCCGATCAGGGCGGTGAGCACGCCGACCGGCAATTGCATGGGCGCGACGATGGTACGCGCCAGCGTGTCGGCGATCACCAGCAGACTGCCACCGGCAAGTACCGAAGCGGGCAGCAGCAGGCGCTGATCGTTGCCGGTGGCGAGGCGCACCAGGTGCGGAACGATCAGGCCGATAAAACCGATCGAGCCGGCGTGCGTGACGGCGGCGGCGGTGGCCAGCGAGGCAACGATGTAGACGCCCCGGCGCAGTCGGGGGACGGCTACGCCAAGTGTTCGCGCCGTATCCGCACCACGCGCCAGAAGATTGAGTTCGCGCGCGAACGGCAGGGAAATCAGTAGTGCCGCGGCAAGGATGCCGAGCGCAAGGCTTGGGTCATTGGTCTGCGAGAGGTCGCCCATCAGCCAGAACAGCATGCCGCGCAGCTTGTGTTCGGGCGCGACGGAGAGTATTAGCGCGACGACCGCGCCGCAACCGGCCGCAACGATGACGCCGGTGAGCAGCAGGCGTGTTTGTGTCCAGCTACCGTCGCCGTGTGCCAGACCAAAAACGAGTGTCATCGCACCGAGCGCGCCGAGAAAAGCAAATCCGTTAACGCCTGCAGCCGAAAGGCCGAAAAGGATTGCCAGCATCGCGCCGACACCGGCGCCACCGGAAATGCCCAGCACATAGGGGTCGGCGAGCGGGTTACGCAGCAAAATTTGCAGCAAGGCGCCGGCCAGCGCCAGCAGCCCGCCACAAGCAAACCCGGCCAGTGCGCGC
>JBIJCY010000373.1:0-3118 GCA_044344385.1 Rhodocyclaceae bacterium
TGTTGTTTCGTCCTCTGTTGTTTCTGAAAGGGAATTAGCGGATGGCGCGCTGGTTTGAATTAGAGGCCGGTACAGTACCCGCAGTGCGACTTTCAAGCGTCGGTTCGGCCCCTTTTTGCAAAACTTTGTTGTAACGAACCACTTCGCCTGACACCGGGTTGTAATAGGCTTCCACCACGCTTCCGTCACCATGGATGGCGTAAAACTCATAGCAATTCCCCCGAGACACCTTGAGTTTGACCAGGGCGTAACTCTTGTCGCCAAATATTTCCTTGATTTTAGCCTCCGGCATCCACTCCGATCGTGCCGCCTGAGTACATTCGATTTTTTCGGCGGGAGTGCTTGCCTTGGCAGCGCTGGAGATAATCGTCAAAGAAATTACACCCAAATACAATTGAAGAGTACTGCGTTTCATCTGTTTTCCCTCGCTGTATGCCACCTCGGTGACAGGTGTCATCGGGTCTGGTATCCGATGGTATGCATTGAAGCTTAAGTGGGAGTTAACTGAGGGCAGCAATGTTCGAAGGAGTGACTATTAAAAACATAACTGATCATCGCGTCGCCGGGAAAAGTTGATCATTCATCTAGATCGACCGCAAACGCGGCGCAACCGACCTACAATCCCAGAAAATTAGCGCTGCCAATCAAACGTCGGCTTTCAGGTAACGGCACAGGATCAATGGCTGGTTTGAGAACCGAAGAACCGCGAAGAACCGGGGACAGACCCGAAGAACCGGGGGCACACCACGGTTTTTAGAGGAGATAGCCGATTGACTGCAATCCTCCCAAAAACCCTCAATCAACCTTGCCGCAGCAAGGCTGCGAGTTCATGCAGTCCAATGGCCTGCGCGTCATGTCGCAGCGCGAAGCGTTCCTGTCCGGGATATACGACGTAACGCTGCGTGATGCCCAGATCGTCGCAGGCCTGCGCGAAACCTTTGGCGGGGCTGGGTGCAGACGAGCGTTTGATCTCGATCGCCATCTCGGGTTGGCCGCCTTTTTCCAGTAACAGATCAATCTCGGCGCCGGCATGCGTCCGGTAGTAATAAGGCGTGCGGCGCAAACCAGCGGCCGGTATCAGGCTTTCGATGCAGTGGCCTTCGTAACTCATGCCACAGACCGGGTGACCCAGCAGGTCGTTCTGCGTTTCCAGTTCGAGCAGGCCATGCAGGATGCCGCTATCGCGCACATAAACCTTGGGCGACTTGACCAGACGCTTGCCAATATTGCCGCTCCACGGGCGCAGTCGGCGCAGCAGTTGCAGATCAACGAGCAAATCGATGTAACGATCGACCGTCGGGCTGGAAACGCCGAGCGCGCTAGCCAGACGGGCCTGGTTGAGGATGCTGCCTTGAAGGTGCGCCAGCATCGTCCACAAACGACCAATGCTCTCCGCCGGCAAGCGTGGCGCAAACATGGGAACGTCGCGTTCCAGATAGCTGCGGATAAAATCGCGCCGCCAGTCGAGGCTGCGGCTATCGTCGGGCGCCAGCAAGCTGTCGGGGAATCCCCCGCGCAACCACAGGTGCGCGTCGTCAATGCCGGCCGCGCCCGCTTCGCCAATGTCGAGCGGCGCGATGTCCAGATACGCGACGCGTCCCGCCAGCGTTTCACTCGACTGTCGCATTAAATCCAGGGCAGCTGAACCCAACAGCAGAAACTGTCCGTTGCGCTGTCCGGTGCGGCGATTATCGTCGATGATGCCGCGCAGGATTTCGAACACGCCGGGAGCACGATGAATTTCATCGAGGATGACCAACTTGCCTTGCTGCGCACGCAGATAACTGTCGGCGTCGTCGAGTCTGAGGCGGTCGGATGGACGCTCGAGATCCAGGTAAACGCTGCCGTCCGGCCAAGCTGCGGCGATCTGTCGTGCCAGCGTTGTTTTGCCGACTTGACGGGGGCCGAGCAGCACGACGGCAGGCATGTGCGCTAGTTTTTGGTGAACGACTTCTTCGGCGTGGCGGGTTATCATCATTGATATTGTATCGTCACGCATTAGATTTGCAATGTAAAAGCGCGTGTTTGGCGCTGGTAACTTCGCCACGGCGGGTGTGGATCGCCTACAGCCAATGTAAACAGGCGTCCTGTTGCCACGCGATGTTGAAGAGTGCCGTATCCATTGGTTCGCAGCCAATTTGTTACCGTAGACCGCCATTTTATGCGGCTTGCAGGGCAGTGGCCATTCGTCGCGCTGCCTAAATATTCGGCGCGGTATACTCGCGCGCTTGATTAGTTAAAGCTGGCGTTTCTTCATGTCCTTGCAAATTCCCCTTGATCTGCCTGCCGGGTTCGATGTCTCCGGACTCGGGCAGGTGTTTACGCCGCCTGCCGTGGTCGACACCATGTGTGCTCTGGTGCGTAATCGGGGGCGGGTGCTTGAGCCTTCGTGTGGTGACGGCGCATTTTTCAGCCGTTTCCCCGATGCGGTCGGTATCGAGCTCGACCCTCAGCATGCGCCGCGCGGTGCACTGGTCATGGATTTTTTCGATTTCCCGGCCAGCAAGCGTTTTGCCACGATTATCGGCAATCCGCCATACGTGCGCTATCAGGACATTTCGGCCAGCACCCGGCAAGGCACGCGGTGCAGTGTGCTCGACGGGCGGGCCAATCTTTACCTGTTTTTCATCGAGAAGTGCCTGCGCCATCTGGCGCCGGGCGGCGAGCTGATTTTCATTACACCGCGTGACTTCCTCAAGGCGACTTCGGCGATCCCGCTTAACCGTCTGCTGTTTGCCGCCGGCACGATTACCGATTTCATCGACCTTGGCGACATGAAACTGTTCGACGGCGCGACGCCCAACTGCGCGATCTGGCGTTTTGCCAACGGCGATTTCTCGCGGCGTACGCGCCATGCGGTACTGGGCACTGCCGACGGCGTTGCCGGGCTACAGCGCCTGGCATGGGAAGACCGGCATTTTGTTGAGAGCGGCGGCCATCTGTCATTCACCCTTGGCGACTACGCGCTGCATCTGTCAGACATCGCCTTCGTCAAGGTTGGTGCGGTGTCCGGCGCTGATGAACTCTACGCCAGTGATGATTACGGCAACCGCAGTTTTGTCAGTTCGGCGACGGTGGCCTCTGGCCAAACCCGGCGCATGCTCTGGTGCGAGCCAGG
>JBIJCY010000374.1:0-3114 GCA_044344385.1 Rhodocyclaceae bacterium
GCCGATCCAGCATTGCTGGCCGGGCGACGTGGCGCCGCTGATCACCTGGGGGCTGACGGTGACGCGCGGGCCGGAGAAGGCGCGGCAGAATCTTGGCATCTACCGGCAACAGGTAATTGCGCCAAATAAGGTGATCATGCGCTGGCTGGCGCATCGCGGCGGCGCGCTCGATTTTCGTGACCACTGTCTGAAGAATCCGGGCCAGCCTTTCCCGGTGGCGACGGTGATCGGTTGCGATCCGGCGACCATTCTCGGCGCGGTCACGCCGGTACCGGACAACCTCTCCGAGTACCAGTTTGCCGGGTTGCTGCGCGGCGCGAAAACCGAGGTGGTGAAATGTGTCGGCTCGGATTTGCAGGTGCCGGCATCCAGCGAGATTGTCCTCGAAGGGTTTATTGATCCGAACGAAACAGCGCTCGAAGGCCCGTATGGTGACCACACCGGCTACTACAACGAGCAGGCGCATTTCCCGGTATTCACCATCGAGCGCATCACGATGCGCAAGAATCCGATCTACCACAGCACTTACACCGGCAAGCCGCCGGACGAGCCGGCGATGCTCGGTGTGGCGCTCAATGAAGTGTTCGTGCCGCTGCTACAGAAACAGTTTCCCGAGATCGTCGATTTCTATCTGCCGCCCGAGGGCTGTTCGTATCGCCTCGCTACGGTGAGCATCAAAAAGCAGTACCCCGGCCATGCCAAACGCGTGATGTTCGGTATCTGGAGTTTTCTGCGCCAGTTCATGTACACGAAGACGATTATCGTCGTTGATGATGACGTGAATATTCGCGATTGGAAGGAAGTGATCTGGGCGATGACGACGCGCGTCGATGCGGCGCGCGATACCTTGATCGCCGAGAATACGCCAATTGATTATCTCGATTTCGCCAGCCCGGTCGCCGGCCTCGGCAGCAAGATGGGTATCGACGCGACCAACAAGTGGCCCGGCGAAACGAACCGCGAGTGGGGTACGCCGATTGTCATGGATATTGCCGTGAAGCAGCGTGTTGATGCGTTGTGGCAACAGATGGGGCTGTGATCATGGACGATAGCAATCTCGACGCAAAAAAACTTGAAGGCGCCCGTGCCTGGTGTCAGGTGATCTACGCGCTGCATGCCTTTTCGGTGCTCACCGGCGTCTTCGGTGCGGCCAGCGTGATCGGTGCTTTTTTGATCGGCTGGCCGTCGATCATCGCGGTGATTCTCAATTACGTGAAGCGCGCCGAGGTGCAAGGCAGTTGGCTGGAGAGCCATTTTCGCTGGCAGATACGGACCTTCTGGTTTTCGCTGATGTGGGTCGTCATCGCCATCGCGCTTGGGCTGACGGTGATCGGTCTGCCGCTGACCATTGCCATTTTGGTGGGCGTTACTTTCTGGCTGATCTACCGGGTTGTGCGCGGCTGGCTGGCGCTCAACAATCAGGCGACGATCGGGGTTTGAGGATTTGTTTCGCCAAGCTTGGTAACGCCTCCCGGTACCGCGTGCGATTCAGCCTAAAAACCTCAGTTCAAACCACGGCGGGCACAGCGAACACAGCGAAGACAGCGAACACAAGGTTCTCAAGCTTTTTTGCACTTCACCCAACAGGTGATTGGTCAATTCAATACAAGGCATTGATTTTTCGTCGTGTTCGCCGTGCTCGCCGTGGTTAACTGCTTTTTCTAGATTCAGTGGAAAGGGTTTCTGATCGTCACGCCATGAATCGCCATGCCATCCTGCATGTCTTCCGAAACAAGATCGGCGGCGCCGGACAGCATGGCTGCTGCACAGATATGGGCGTCATAGAAAGAAATCTCGTAACGCTTGGCAATATCCACCGCAGCTTCGTGTGAGGCAACCGTGAGCGGCACGATCTCGCAGGCCGACTTCACGGCGCTCAGCACGGCTTCAATCTCGTGCCACGGCATCTTGAGCTTGCGTTGGCAAACCGAAGTTACTTCATTGAGTACCTGTACGCTGATGATCCCGCCTGCCGCGATAATCGCCTCGGCTTGATCGGCTTTGGCCGTGTCGGCCGACAGCAGGTAAAGAATGATGTTGCTGTCGATGAATGGCCGGCTCAACGCGATCCATCCCGCGCATTTGCTTCCAGTCGATCAAAGTGAAAATCAGCCGGCAGGCGGCCTCTGAACGCGCGCAGCCGCTCCAGTAGCGCCGCTGCAGCCGGCCGGCGGTCGACTTCAAAGCTGCGTGCGCCGACGGCGTGCAGGTCAATATCTTCACCTTCCTTCAGGTCAAGTGCCTGCACCAGCGCGGCCGGTAGCCTGACGGCCAGCGAATTTCCCCATTTGGCAACCTGCATGATTTTTCCTTTGAATGATATACATCTTACGTGAGTATATCATTTGCTGTCGTCGTGTGGGCTGGTTAAAAGGGGCGGCTTTGTTAGCCGCGTTTTCCTTTCCGCTGATTTTTCCACCAGGTCAGCAACGCGGCGCCGGCAAAGCACATGCCGACCGGCGCTGCAGCAAGGGGAATCATGCCGGCCATTTCATCGAATGCGCTGCGCCCTGCAGTTGTGTTCAAACCCCAGTAGGCGAAGACTTCGCAACTGAGCGCGGCAAGGGCGAGCAGAATGGTCGAGGTGCGCATATTTTGATCTCAATGCTCCGCCACCCAGCGCAGCAGTGCGTCCATCGCTGGTTTGCCGAGTTTGGCGCGCGGGTCATTGATCAGGCAGACGACAACCCAGCGTTTGCCTTTGCTGTCGAGCACGTAGCCGGCAATTGCCCGCACGCCTTCCAGGTAGCCGGTTTTGAGGTGGGCGCGGCCGCTGGTTGCGTTGTCGCCGAGGCGTTTTTTCAGGGTGCCGTCGACACCGGCAAGCGGCAGGGAAGACATCAATTCAGGCATCACCGGGCTTTGCCAGGCGGCGAGCAGCAACTGGCTCAAGCCTTCGGCCGAGATGCGTTCGCTGCGCGACAGGCCGGAACCGTTGTCGAGGACCAGTTCCGGCAATTTCAGATTTTTTTCGTCGAGCCATACCTTGATGCGGCGGCGCGCGCCGTCGGGTGAGGCGGGGCGTTCGGCAGCCAGCGTCAGGAACAGTTGGCGTGCCATGACGTTGTTGCTGTATTTGTTGATCTCGCGAACGACTTCGCCGAGGGCGGGCGA
>JBIJCY010000375.1:0-3112 GCA_044344385.1 Rhodocyclaceae bacterium
GTTTGTCTGCAGCCCAGGCGCGACGCGCCGAGCGTGCGACATCAAAAGTTGCTTCGAGTTGGGCGCCATCACCGCGCTGCAATGCATCGCGCAACTCATCCAGCTGGGCACGGTAACGATCAAGTTCAACCAGCAAGGCCGTACGATTGGCCAGACAAACATCGCGCCACATCTCGGGATGGCTTGCCGCAATGCGTGTGAAATCGCGAAAACCACTGGCGGCAAAACTGAAGAACAAATCGCTGTTGTCACGCACCGCCAGATCATGCACCAGCGCAAACGACAGCAAATGCGGCAAGTGGCTGACCGCTGCGAAAACACGATCATGCTCGCCGGGCGCCAACTCGTGGATCAAGGCGCCGCACCACTCCCAGGCCGAACGCACGCGCGCCACGTTGAGCACCGTATCTTCCGGCAAGGGTGTCAGAACGACTTTTTTTCCGACATACAAATCAGCGCGTGCCGCCGCAGCACCGCTATTTTCCGCGCCCGCAATCGGATGCGCCGGAACGAACTGACCCAGCTTGCCAGCGAAAGCAGCGCGTGCCGCTGCAACCACGTCTTCCTTGGTACTGCCGCCGTCGGTCACAACGGTCTGAGGCCCAAGATAAGGCGCAATGCGCGCCATGATTTCAGGCATCTGGCCGACTGGCGTAGCGATCAGCACCAGATCGGCATCGGCAACTTCCTGCCCCGGATTAGCGCCGACACGATCGATAATGCCAAGGTCAAGCGCCTGGGTGAGAGACGAAAGACTGCGACCGAAACCGACAACTTCTTCAACCTGCCCGGCCTCCTTGAGCGCCAGCGCAAAAGAACCGCCAATCAGGCCAACACCAAAAATGACGACCTTGCCGAATTCGGGGGCGCCCTGCATTAAAGCGAGGTCTCCATCGCGTCAAGGAAGCGCTTGTTTTCCGCTTCGGTGCCGATCGTTACGCGCAGCCATTCGGGCATGCCGTAACCGCCAATTGGCCGGACAATGACGCCCTGCTTGAGCAGCTTCTGATTCACGCTTGCCGCATCGCCTGCCTTGAAGGTGATGAAATTGCCGTGCGATGGAATGTGCGTCAAACCGAGCCGCTTGA
The DNA here is from genome assembly GCA_044344385.1 of Rhodocyclaceae bacterium. GTDB lineage: Bacteria > Pseudomonadota > Gammaproteobacteria > Burkholderiales > Rhodocyclaceae > CAJBIL01. The sequence continues at coordinate 1,089 of JBIJCY010000375.1, forward strand.
GACCGGCCACAATCTGCTCCATGCCGGAACGATTCAGCGCATAACTGCGTGCCACGAACTCGTGGTCATCGAGTGCTGCAGTCGCCGCAGCCAGTGCAAGGTTGTTGCAGTTGAACGGCTGGCGAACGCGATTCATCAGATCGGCGATCTCCGCCGAAGTCAGCGCATAACCGATGCGCAGACCAGCGAGGCCGTAGATCTTCGAGAAGGTTCGGGTGATCACCAGATTCGGGAACTCAGCCAGCCACGCCGTCGTTTCGACGCGTTCGGCAGGCGGCAGGTATTCGTTGTAAGCCTCGTCGAGCACCACCACAACATCCGGCGAAACAGCTTGCAGGAAAACCTTGATCTGCGGATAAGGCAGGAAAGTGCCGGTCGGGTTATTCGGATTGGCAATCCAGATCAGACGCGTATCAGGGCGGATCGCTGCCAGCATGGCATCCAGGTCATGGCCGTAATCCTTCGCCGGCACAGCGATCAATTCAGCACCGGCAGACAGGGAAGCGAGCTGATAAACGGCAAACGCGTGCTGTGCGAAGATCGCCGAGCGGCCGGGCGCGAGAAATACACGTGCGATCAAATCGAGTACGTCATTCGAACCGTTACCGAGAACAACGCGCTCCATGCCCAGACCGGTATGGTCGGCCAGCGCCTGCTTCAGGGCAAAATCATCAGGATAACGTTCGAGCGTCGTGACGGCTTTCTCTACCGCCATCCGCGCTTTCGGACTCATGCCAAGCGGATTTTCGTTGGAGGCCAACTTAACGATGCTCTCGACCGGGATGCCCATTTCCCGGGCTAGCTGGGTAATCGGCTTGCCCGGCTGATAGGGAGAAATAGCGCGAACGTAAGGTAGCGACTGATCGCAGAGTGCCATGTGCAGTCCTCGAAAATTCAATAAAATCAGTAAACAGCTACAGGATAGGAACCGAGCACCTTGAGGTAGGCGGCGCGACGAGCCAGCTCCTCAAGCGCGGTACGCACCGCCGCCTCATCACGATGACCTTCGATGTCGACAAAAAAGACGTATTCCCAGAGCGTATGGCGTGCCGGGCGCGATTCAAGCCGCGTCATGGAAACACCTGCATCCGAGAAAGGGGCGAGCAGCGTGCTCAGCGCGCCGGTTTTGTTGTGCGCCGACATAATCAGTGATGTCTTGTCACGCCCTGAAGCGCCGGCTTCCTGACGGCCAAGAACGACGAAACGCGTTGTATTGTTCGGCTCATCTTCGATGCTCGCCGCCAGCTTCGGCAACTGATACCGATCTGCTGCGGCCTCGCCGGCAATCGCTGCCGAACCCGGCTCGGAAGCAGCCAACTGTGCGGCTTGTGCGTTGCTGCCCACCGAAATGCGCTGCGCATCCGGCAAGCTACGGTTCAGCCACTCGTGACACTGCGCCAGCGACTGGGCGTGCGAATAGACTTTTTTGATTTCGCCAAGCGAGGTCTCATTCGACAGCAGATGCTGATGGATACGCAGCACCACTTCGCCGCAGATCTTGAGCGGCGTCGTCAGCAGCAGATCGAGCGTTCTCCCGATGGCACCTTCGGTCGAATTCTCGATCGGCACTACCGCATAGTCGGCATGGGAAGCCTCGACTTCGCGGAAGACATCGTCAATCGACGTTTGCGGCATGAGACGCGCAGCATGGCCAAAATGCTTGGTCGCAGCGCTTTCCGAGAAGGTGCCAAGCGGCCCAAGGAAGGCAATGCCGAGCGGCTGTTCAAGCGACAGACAGGCCGACATCACTTCGCGGAAGAACCACGTGACGCTGTCGTTCGACAAGGGGCCCGGATTGATATCCTGAATGCGATGCAGCACCTGCGCTTCACGTTCCGGGCGATAGATGAAGCCGGCCTCACCATGCCGCGCCTTGATCTCGCCAACCTGCTGCGCGCAACGGGCGCGGCGATTGAGCAGATCGAGCAACTGCGCATCGAGGCTGTCAATCTCGTCGCGCACCACCGAGAGTTCTTTTTTCAGATCGTCGCTCATGATTTGGCACCTGCGTGACGTCGGACAAA
>JBIJCY010000075.1:0-11082 GCA_044344385.1 Rhodocyclaceae bacterium
TGGCCTTCGGTTATCAAACCAAGCCGAACTTTAGCGTCGAGAACGAGAAAGCCATTTCGGTCGCGCCCAAGGTTGATTTTTCGGCTCCGGCCAAGACGGTGCCCGCTCCTGTTACTGCTCCGGCCGAGGGCGGCAAGTCCCCGATGTCTGCCGGCTATTGATTGATGCGGCTGATTGGCGCACGCCTGCTGGCCTGCCTGGCAGGCTTGTTCCTGCTGTCCGGGGCAGGCCTGGCGGGCGCCGAGGAGTTGCAACCGATACCGCCACTGACGGCGCCGGTTACTGACCTCGCCGGGACGCTTTCGTCCGAACAGCGCGGCCAGTTGGTCAGCAAACTGGCGGCTTTCGAAGCGCAGAAGGGCGCGCAGATCGCCGTCCTGCTGGTGCCGACCGTCAAGCCCGAAGCCATCGAACAGTATTCGATCCGCGTCGCCGAAGCATGGAAACTCGGTCGCAAGGGCGTGGACGACGGTGTGCTGCTGCTCATCGCCAAACAAGACAAGAAGCTGCGTATCGAGGTCGGCTACGGGCTGGAAGGTGCGCTCAACGACGCGACGGCAAAACGCATCATCAGCGAGACCATCACGCCGCGCTTCAAGCAGGGCGATTTTTACGGCGGCATCGACGCCGGGCTCGATGCCATCATTAAGGTGGTCGGCGGCGAAGCGCTGCCGCCGTCCAAGGCAAAGAGTGGGTCAGGATCAACGACAGCAAGTGGCGGCGACAATTTTGAAACCTTGCTTTTCGTTGGATTCATCCTTGTATTTGTTGTCGGTGGAATCCTGCGCGCCATTTTCGGGCGCTTCCTGGCAGCCGGGATTATCGGCGGGGTGGCCGGCGTGATCACTTCAATCGTTCTGTCGTCAATGATCGTGGCCGTTCTCATCGGCATCGCGGTTTTTATCTTCTCGCTGATTTTTGGAGGGGGCGGCCGTGGGGGCTGGTCTTCGGGCGGCGGCTCTTGGGGGGGCGGCAGCGGCGGATTTTCCGGTGGCGGTGGTGGTTTTGGAGGCGGCGGCGCCTCGGGAGACTGGTGATGAAATTATCCAGAGTGCTTCGCCATCTGTTGTTGCCGCACTGGTCGGTGTTGCGCGCTTTTCCAAAGCCGGTTCTGGGCGCGATTGAGCGGGCGATTGCCGCCTCCGAGGCGAGTCATCAGGGCGAGTTGCGTTTTGTCGTCGAGGCGGGTCTTCCGCTGCCTGCCCTGTGGCGCGAACAGTCGCCGCGTGCGCGTGCCATCGAGCTTTTTTCCCAGCTGCGTGTGTGGGATACCACGCAAAACAGCGGTGTGCTGATCTATCTGCAACTGATCGACCGCCGTGTCGAGATCGTCGCCGATCGCGGTATCGACGCCCGCGTCGGGCAGGCATTCTGGAGCGCGGTCTGTCGCCGCATGGAGCAGGCGTTTCGCGAAGGCCATTTTGAAACCGGTTCGCTGGCGGCGCTGGGCGAGATCAGCCAAGCGCTGAGCGAGCATTTCCCGCCGTCCGGCGACAATCCCAACGAGTTGCCGAACCCGCCGCTGGTTCTTTAGCTGCCGGCGTAACGCAGGCGTTGCCTTGGCGTTGCCGGTTGCGTTACATGGCCGAGCGGCAATACGTGCGTTTGCTTGACCTTCTGCAGCGCAATGTTCGTCTTGATATGCGCTACGCCGGGCAGGCGCAGGACACGCTTCATCATCAGTTCGGAAAAAGCCGCCAGATCGGGGGCGACGATGCGCAGGACGTAGTCGGCATCGCCACTGACCGAGAAACAATCCATGACCTCCGGCAGCACGGCAACAGCGTGTTCAAAAGCTTCGGTGCGCGTTTCGCCGTGCCGTTCGAGGATGACGTGCGCAAACGCGGTCACACCCAGGCCGACCGCCGACGGGTCGAGCAGCGCCGCATAGCCGCTGATGATGCCGGCCTCTTCGAGACGTTGCAGCCGGCGGCTGATTTGTGATGGCGAGAGATGCACCTGTTCGCCAAGCGTGGCGTTGGTCGCGTTGCCCTTGCGCTGTAGCGCGTCGAGCAATGTCAGGTCGTAACGGTCGATGGTGATTTGTGACATGTTTTTCCATTAGCGCGCACGAAACGTGTGCAGTATAGCGATATTGCGTATGATTATGAACGCTTATTGCGGCGTATGTGCGGCATAATTTCTCCATTATCTGATCCCGGAGACCCTCTGTATGAACCTCACCGAATCCCTGCTGCTGGCGCTCAAGGCGCACGGCGCGCGCCAGATCTTTGGTATTCCCGGCGATTTTGCATTGCCTTATTTCCGCATCATTGAAGAGTCGAAGATCCTGCCGCTCTATACGCTGTCACATGAACCCGGCGTCGGCTTTGCGGCGGATGCCTCGGCGCGCATCAATTGCAGTCTCGGTGTGGCGGCGGTGACTTACGGCGCGGGTGCACTCAATATGATCAACTCGGTGGCCGCCGCCTATGCCGAGAAGTCGCCGCTGGTGGTGCTTTCCGGCGGGCCGGGAAAGGGCGAATCGCGCTCCGGATTGCTTCTGCACCATCAGGCCAAGACGCTCGATTCGCAGTTCCAGATTTTCAAGGAAATCACCTGCGACCAGGTACGGCTCGACGATGCCGAGCGCGCCCCTGCCGATATCGCACGCGTGTTGGCCAACTGTCTGCGCAAGTCCGAACCGGTCTATATCGAGATTCCACGCGATATGGTGGCCGTGCCGTGTGCGCCGATTGTTGCCGAAGTTACCTTGCCGCCCGATCAGGATGCGCTCGATGCCTGTGTCGATGAGATTCTCAATCGCCTTTCGCAAGCGAAGTCGCCGGTCTTGATGGCCGGCGTCGAAGTACGTCGCTACGGGCTTGAAGACAGGGTCGCCGAGCTATCGCGCAGGCTTGGCGTACCGGTAGTGACCAGCTTCATGGGGCGAGGTCTGCTGGCTGATCAGGATGCGCCGCTGATGGGCACCTATATGGGCGTTGCCGGTTTCCCGGAGGTGACTCATCTGGTTGAAAGCTCGGATGGCCTTTTCCTGCTCGGCGAGATTATTTGCGATACGAATTTCGCGGTATCCGAAACCAAAATAGACATGCGCAAGACGATCCAGGCACTTGATGGCCGGGTAACGATCGGTTATCACACCTATCCGCAACTGCCGCTGGCAGCGCTGGTCGAGCGCATGTTGGAGTGCGTTGTGGCGGCAGAGGGCGGAGAGTGTGGAAAGAGCGCGTTCTCGGTCAAGCATCAGGTTTTTCCGCATGGCCTGGTGGCGGATTCGGTGACAATTACGCCGACCGACATCGCGACCGCAGTGAACGATCTGATGGCTGAACACGGCAAAATGCCGATTGCTTCCGATATCGGCGACTGTCTGTTTACAGCGATGGAAATCGAAAATACCGCGCTGGTCGCCCCCGGCTATTACGCGACGATGGGCTTCGGCGTGCCGGCCGGCCTGGGTCTGCAGGCCGCGACCGGCCAGCGTCCGTTGATTCTGGTGGGCGATGGTGCGTTCCAGATGACCGGCTGGGAGCTTGGCAACTGCAGGCGTTACGGCTGGGACCCGATTGTGCTGCTGTTCAACAACGCCAGCTGGGAGATGCTGCGCACCTTCCAGCCCGAATCATCATTTAACGACCTGAGTCAATGGGGCTTTGCCGATATGGCCGCCGGCATGGGCGGCGATGGGGTGCGCGTTGAAACGCGTGCTGAGCTGAAGGCGGCGCTGGACAAGGCGATGGCGACACGAGGACGCTTCCAGCTGATCGAGGTGATCATTCCGCGCGGCGTGCTGTCCGAAACGCTGGCGCGTTTTGTCGCCGGAGTGAAGCGGCTTAACAACCCCGATTAACAAAGGACTAAAGATTTACCAGCAAGGCACCAAGACCACTGTTTTTCTTTGTGTAACTCGGTGACCTTGGTGTCTTGGTGGTTCGCACTTTCTCGTTGACTAACTACTAATGATGCGCGTTGTCGTCGAGGTGGATCACGTCGTCATGAGCGCGCTGATTGGCTTCGTGCTTGCGTTTGACGAGGTACATCGTGCTGCTGACAAAAATGCCGAACATCGTAATGACCCAGTAAATTGACAGGTCGGCCTTGATCATCACGTAGTAGAGACCGGTCATGGCGAGAATCGACAGGTTCTCGTTAAAGTTTTGCACGGCAATTGAGTGGCCGGCGCCCATCAGGATGTGGCCACGGTGCTGCAGCAGCGCGTTCATCGGCACGACGAAGAAGCCAGAGAGTGCGCCAATCAAAATGAGCAGCGGTACGGCGACCCACATGTGACTGACGAAGTTCATCACCAGCACGATGATGCCCATGGCAATGCCGAGCGGGATGACGCGCACCGATTTGCGTAAGGTGATCATCTTGGCCGCGCAGATCGCGCCCAGCGCCACGCCGATGGCGACCACCCCTTGCAGCATGCTTGATTTCGATAGGTCAAGCTGCAACGCCATTTCCGACCACTTGATGACGATGAATTGCAGCGTGGCGCCGGCGCCCCAGAACAGCGTGGTGACGGCCAGAGAAATCTGCCCCAGTTTGTCACGCCAGAGCAGGGTCAGGCAGTGATTGAATTCATGGATTAAATAAAATGGATTTTTCTTCAGCGGCTTGTGATCGACGCCGGTATCCGGGATGTAGAGATTGAACAGCGAAGCCAGCAGGTAAAAGCCGGCAACAAAGCAGAGTGCCATCTCGCCGACCGAATCGACGCCGGTATCAACAACCGGAAAATCGAAAGCGAGCAGCGTTTCGGCAACGCCCGGTTTGATCAGCATGCCACCGATGACGACCCCCAGAATGATCGCGCCGACCGTCAGTCCTTCGATCCAGCCATTGGCTACGACCAGCAGGCGGTGCGGCAGATATTCGGTCAGGATGCCGTATTTTGCCGGTGAGTACGCTGCAGCGCCGAGGCCCACCACCGCGTAGGCCAGCAGCGGGTGGCTGCCGAAAAACATCATGCTGCAGCCGACGATCTTGATCGTGTTGCTGATGAACATGACGCGCCATTTGGGCATTGAGTCGGCGAAGGCGCCGACGAAGGCAGCCAGAACAACGTAGGAGAGCGTGAAAAATGTTTTTAGCAGCGGCTCATATTCGGTCGGCGCGTGCATCTCGCGTAAGGCGGCGATGGCGGCGATGAGGAGCGCGTTGTCGGCCAGCGCGGAAAAGAACTGCGCGGCCATGATGATGTAGAAGCCGAAGGGCATCGTCTGGGGACATCGCTTTTTTAAAGTGGTGGTTTTATACCACGAAAGGCATAAGGCCGGTTAGCAAGCAAACTCCTGGGTGCGTGCCCAACAGGGCGCCGGAGTGTTCAGAGATTCTCCAATGAAATAACTTGCCTGGCCAGTGTTCCGGCAAATTCGTCCGCCGCTTGCGGCCGTGAAAAGAGGAAGCCCTGCATCGCCTGGCAGCCTTGTGCGTCGAGGAATGCTGCCTGCGCCTGAGTTTCAACGCCTTCGGCGATGATCTCCAGCTTGAGGCTTTTTGCCATGTTGATAATGGCACCGATGATTGCGGCATCATCCTGATCGGTGGTCAGGTCACGCACAAAAGACTGGTCGATCTTCAGGCGGTGGATCGGCAGGCGTTTGAGATAGGACAGCGACGAATAGCCGGTACCGAAATCGTCGATCTCGATGGCGATACCCATTTCGCGCAATTCGCGCAGCACCGTGATGGCCTGTTCGGCATCATCCATGACGACGCTTTCGGTAATTTCAAGCACCAGGTATTCCGGTGCCAGTCCGGTTTCTTTGAGAGCCGACAGCACGCTGTCGCGCAGGGCACCTTCCTTGAACTGTAGGGCTGAAATATTGACGGCAATCGGCACCAGCGGGATACCCGCCTTTTGCCAAATCATCGCCTGACGACAGGCGGCATGTAGCACCCAGTCGCCCAACTTGCCGATCAGTCCGCGCTCCTCGGCGATCGGGATGAATTTGCCGGGAGGTACCAGACCCAGTTCCGGGTGTTGCCAGCGAATCAGCGATTCGGCACCGACGATGCGACCGCTTCTGAAATCGATTTGCGGCTGGTAATGCAGCAGGAACTCATCGCGCTGGAGCGCCTTGCGCAAGGCCGCTTCCATGATCATTGCCTCGAAGGCACGGGCGTTCATTTCCGGCGTAAAAAACTGGTAGTTGTTTCGCCCGCTGTTCTTGGCGTGGTACATGGCCACGTCGGCATTGCGCATCAGTGTTTCGGCGTCGGCGCCGTCTCCCGGCCAGACCGCGATGCCCACCGAGGCCGTGATGTTGAACATATGATTCTCGACGCTGATTGGCAATCCTATTGCGGCGATCACTTTTTCTGCGACACGCGTTGAGTCGTCGGGTCTGACCAGATTGGTCAGCAAAATCACGAACTCATCGCCGCCGATACGTGCCAAAGTGTCTGATTCGCGAACGCATTCGCGCAAGCGCTGCGCGACTTCAAGAAGCAGTGCGTCGCCTGCGGAGTGCCCCACCGTGTCGTTAACCGTTTTGAAGTGGTCAAGGTCGATGAACAGCAGGGCCTGCGCGCGCCGTCTGCGTTGGGCATTGGTAATGGCATGCTTGAGGCGGTCGTTGAGCAGCATGCGATTGGCCAGGCCGGTCAGCGCATCGTGATGAGCCATGTGCTCGACGTGCGCTTCAGCCAACTTCCGTGCACTGATGTCCTCGGCAAAAGCGAGAACAAAGGCAAACTCGCCCTCCAGCGTCACCGGCTGAAAATGGAACTGGTAGATCGAGCTGCGATTGCCCGTGGTCGCAGTGTAGGGCCCTTCAAAGGCGACAGTTTCGCCGGCAATGGCGCGCCGGATTGGTTCGCTGAGTGATTGATCCTTGACGTCGTCTAGCATGCTCAGACCAATGATTTTCTCGCGCGTTGATCCGACATAGTCGGGCAATTTGTCATTGCATTCGAGAATTCGTCCTTCGTGGTCAACCGTCCAGATGGCCAGCGGCGCTTGCGCGAACAGTTCGCGCAACTTGGTTTCGTTATCGCGCAAGGAGCGTGTCATGCGCTGTGCCATGCGGATGGCGCGTGCACGCGTTGATGTGATCGACCAGACGATGACGAAAAGCAGCAGGCTGATCAACAGGCCGGCGGCAAGCAGCCGTTGTGGCTGCTCGCTGTCGTTGGCGGCGTTGAATGAGGGAAGGCTTGCGTAATGAACGTTCCAGATTCGCCCACCGATGTTGACGGGCAGTATCTGCTGGTGCTTTGCCTTGCTGAAATCCAGTTCCGGGTGGGTGGCGTGAAATAGCGGATCGCCCGAGGAGTTCGCAATGTCGATGATGCGCAAGGCGATGTCAATCTTGTTGGCGCGGTACATCTGCTCGGTGAGCGCTGCGATGCGAAATGGCGCGACCACAAAACCGATCAGGTTTTTCTGACGGTCCTCCTGTGTGCCTGGCAGCGAACCATTACGGTATACCGCTTGATACATCAGAAAACCAGGTCGGTTTTCCGCCGCCTTATCCATCACCAGCGTGATCTTGCCGGTGATGCGTGTTTCGCCGCTGTCGCGTGCTGATTCGAGCGTTCTACGCCGCTCGTCATTGCTCCAGCTATCGGCGCCGATGGCCTTGCGGTTGTGTGGTGTGGCCGGTTCAAAAGCGCTGACCACCGCATAGCGATCACGCTCGCCGGGTGGGCGGATGGCAAAGTCCGGGTGACTTTGTTTCAGAAAGTTCAACGCTTTGACGCGTTCTTTTTGCGTGAATGCCTGCAGATAGGCGATACCCATGAATCCTGGATGGTTCTCTTCGAAACGCACGGTTTCGTAAAGGCGCAGCCAGTCGTGTCGCGATGGCTGCCCTGTGGCACCCACATAGGCTTGCGCACCGCGCAGCGCCTGTGCGTGCGCAACGAGGTGCGAGGTCAGTGTTGCGTGCGCTTCGCTGACCCGTGCATCAAAGCGGCTTTTGGCAAGGTTGTCGACATAGCTTGTCGTCGCGCGCCAGGCAAGAGCGGTCAAGCCGAGACTGAGCAATAACGTCACCAAAGCGACCCAGTACTGCGGGCGAAGTGTTGTGACTGAACGCTCGTCGCTGGCGCCGACGTGCATGATTTGTTGTCTCCCTTGTGATGTGGCGATTTTAACCAAATAGGCTCCGCCGTGCACCGGCTAAATCGCTGCAACAAACGTTCATCCAGCGCAAAAACACCTGCCGAATTTTTTGTGGAGCAGCTAAACTTGCGTCATAAGCTTGCGTAGCGCTTGCAGGCTGCAAATCGTCATCCATAAAAAATCCCCTTGGAGTTCGTCGTCCGATGCCTCGTCCGATTAGTGCCCGCATTGACCTTGCTGCGTTGCGTCACAACTATCTTGTCGCCAAAAAACACGCCGGCAGCGCCAAAGCATGGGCGGTTGTCAAAGCCAATGCCTATGGTCATGGTCTGCAACGCGCTGCCAAGGCGCTGGCGGAAGTCGCCGATGGATTCGCCCTGCTTGATCTGGCTGAGGCGGTCGCCTTGCGCGATGCCGGTGTGCGGCAGCCGATTCTTCTGCTCGAGGGGTTTTTTGAACCGGCGGACATCTCGCTGTGCGCTGAATACGGGCTGATCCCGGTCATTCATAGCGTTGAGCAACTGGCCATGCTGCGCAATGCCGGCTTGCCGGTGCGCCTGCCGGTTTATCTCAAACTCAATACCGGGATGAACCGGCTTGGCATTACACCGGCACAGCTGTCCGCTGCACGGCGTGAGCTGGCGGCTTCGCACGCGATCGGCGCAGTTACACTAATGACGCATTTTGCCGAAGCCGATGGCGGGCGCGGTATCGCAAGTCAGATGGAGCGCTTTGCGAAGATGAGCGAGGGCTGGACATGCCCGGTTTCTCTGGCTAATTCAGCGGCCATTCTGCGCCATCCGCAGACCGCCTGCGACTGGGTGCGTCCCGGCATCATGCTCTACGGTAGCAGCCCGTTTGCCGATGAATCCGCTGCAGAGCTCGGCTTGCAGCCGGTGATGACGTTAGAGAGTCGGATTATTAGTGTGCAGGAAATAGCAGTTGGCGAGCGCGTCGGCTATGGCGGCCTGTTTATCGCCGAGCGGCCAACGCGTGTCGGTATCGTCGCCTGTGGCTACGCCGATGGTTATCCGCGTCATGCGCCGAGTGGCACGCCCATTCTTGTCGCCGGCCAGCGTACCGAAACGCTGGGGCGCGTGTCGATGGACATGCTTGCCTGTGATCTGACTGAAATCCCCGAGGCCGGTATGGATAGTCCGGTCGTTCTTTGGGGCGACGGCTTGCCGGCCGATGAGGTGGCGGCGAGCGCAGGGACGATCAGCTACGAGTTGTTGTGTGCGCTGGCGCAACGTGTGCCGGTCGTTGAGGTTTGACTGTGGCGAAAGCAAAAACAATTTATTCCTGCACTGAATGCGGCGCCAGCGCGCCCAAATGGCAGGGGCAGTGTCCCGGTTGCGGGGTGTGGAATACGCTGGTGGAAACGATTGCCGAGCCGGTAGCCAGCAGTAATAGTCGGTTTGCGGCGCTGGGCGGCACGTCGAAATTGCAGACGCTCTCGGAAATTGAAGCGCGCGAAGAAGACCGGTTGCCGACCGGCGTTTCGGAGTTTGACCGGGCGCTGGGTGGCGGGTTGGTGGCCGGTGGCGTCGTGCTGATCGGCGGTGATCCGGGGATCGGCAAGAGTACCTTGCTGCTACAGGCGCTGGCCGAGTTGTCGGGTGCCAACCACGTACTTTATGTGAGCGGCGAGGAGTCCGGTCAGCAGATCGCCATGCGCGCCCGGCGGCTGTCGCTCGATACGAAAAACCTCAAGTTGCTGGCCGAAATCAATCTTGAAAAAATTCTCGCGACGCTGCAGTCGGAGCGGCCGCAGGTTGCGGTGATCGACTCGATCCAGACCTTGTGGTCTGATCAGCTTAGTTCGGCACCGGGGTCGGTCGCCCAGGTGCGCGAATGTGCGGCGCAGCTGACGCGGCTGGCCAAGCAGACCGGGATCACGGTGATCCTTGTCGGTCACGTGACGAAAGAGGGCGCCTTGGCCGGGCCGCGCGTGCTCGAACACATCGTCGATACCGTGCTTTATTTCGAAGGTGACACGCATTCAAGCTTCCGTCTGATCCGTGCGGTGAAGAATCGCTACGGAGCGGTTAATGAAATTGGCGTTTTTGCCATGACCGACAAGGGGTTGAAGGGCGTGAATAACCCCTCGGCGCTGTTTCTCTCACAGCACGGGCAGGATGTTCCCGGCTCCTGCGTGTTGGTGACGCAGGAAGGTACGCGGCCCTTGCTGGTAGAAATTCAGGCGCTGGTCGATCAGTCGCACGGCAATCCACGCCGCCTTACCGTCGGCCTCGAAGCGCAGCGTCTGGCGATGTTGCTGGCGGTGCTGCACCGTCATGCGGGGGTGGTTTGCTTCGATCAGGATGTCTTCGTCAACGCCGTTGGTGGCGTCAAGATTGCCGAGCCGGCAGCCGACTTGGCGGTGTTGTTGGCGATTGTATCTTCATTAAAAAACAAGCCGTTGCCGTCTAAACTTATAGTATTTGGTGAGGTTGGGCTGGCCGGTGAAATCCGCCCTGCGCCGCGTGGTCAGGAGCGCCTCAAGGAAGCGGCCAAGCTTGGTTTTACGCGTGCGATGATCCCCGAAGCCAACAAGCCGAAGCACGCGATTCCCGGCATCGAGGTCATCGCCGTACGCCGCGTCGAAGAGGCGGTCGAGCGCTTGCGCGAGCTGGATTGATCAAAAACATTTCACCGCAAAGGCGCGAAGGCGCAAAGTTCGCAAAGAGCTAGAAAAAATATCGCTTTGGTTTAGCCCAAAGGGCTTTCCATCTTTGCGACACTTAGCGTCCTTTGCGCCTTTGCGGTGAATAACTAAGCTTTTCAGGTTTATATGCCGCCAATTGTCGCATCGCTGTCCTTTGCCTTCCGTATGCTGCGCCGCGACGCTCGCGCTGGCGAGTTGCGCTTGCTGGCGGCGGCGCTGGTGGTTGCGGTGGCCGCTCTGACTGCGGTTGGCTTCTTTGCCGATCGGGTGCGGCAGGCGCTCGAGCGCGAGGCTAACCAGATGCTTGGCGCCGATTTGCTGCTTATCGCTGATCATTCATGGTCACCTGCAACTATCGCCGAGGCGCAGGCACGTG
>JBIJCY010000376.1:0-3089 GCA_044344385.1 Rhodocyclaceae bacterium
CGAGCGTCTGAGCGTGCAACTGGAAGGCAAGCTGGATGATCCGGACGCCCGTCTGTCGCTTGATTTCATCAGCCAGCAGGCGCGCCATCTGCAAGAGATGCTGCGCGCCATTGAGCGCTATCTGGCTGCTGCCCAGGCGCGTGCTACGGTGGGCCTGGCGGGCGCCGACAAGCTGGTAGCAACGGCGCTGGAACGTTTGGCAGATCGCATTCAGGAATCCGGCGCTGAAATTTCGCTGGGTGAATTGCCGGTAGCGCGTATTGACGCGCCCCGGCTGGCTGACATGTTTGCCGTGACGCTGGAGAATGCGCTGATTCACGGCCGTGGTGGCGAACAGGCATTGAAGATTCGAGTTGAAGGCGAGCGCGTCGGAAGTCTGGTGCGCTATTCGGTGAGTGATAACGGGCCGGGCGTTGAGGCGGAATATCGCGAGCGGGTGTTTCGCGTGTTTGAGCGGCTTTCGTCGCAAGGCAGCGGCACCGGCATCGGGCTTGCCATTTTGCGCCGGGTGGCGGAAAGTTGTGATGGACGGGCATGGATGGAAGAGGCTCCGGGGGGTGGTTGTCGTGTGGTGTTTGAGTTGCCGGGGGAGTAGTAACTCCCTCCCCTTCACACCCCTTCGGGTGGGCTTCGCGCAGGGGAGGGTTGGGGTGGGGATGGGTAAGCTTGCCGAATCCCCCATCCCCCTCCCAGCCTCCCCCTTGAAAGGGGAGGAGCGTGGCGTGCTGAAGGGGTAGTGAGAGAGAGGACGGTGTAATTCCCTCCCCTTCACACCCCTTCGGGTGGGCTTCGCGCAGGGGAGGGCTAGGGTGGGGATGGGGTGCGAGTTGCCCGATCAGGTTTTATGGAGAAAATGAATGACTGAAATTGCAAAACCTTTTGTTATCCTGCTGGCCGAAGATGAGCCGGCTGATGCGCATCTGGTGAAGATGGCGCTGAAGGAGAACCGCATTCTGGCTGATCTTCAGCACGTCGTTGATGGCCGCGAGGCGCTGGAATTTTTACGCCGCGAAGGCGCTCGTTTTGCCGATGCGCCCCGCCCGAATTTGATTCTGCTCGACCTCAACATGCCGCGCATGGATGGTCGCGAGTGTCTTGCTGCAATCAAGCAGGACAAGTCGCTGCACGACATTCCGGTTGTTGTGTTGACGACGTCGGATGTCGAGCGTGATGTGGCGGCTTCCTACGATCTGGGGGCTTCCGGCTACATTACCAAACCACTCGATGTGCTTGAGTTTATCAAGGTGATGGGCGATGTCGGTAACTACTGGATATCGCTGGTGCGCTTGCCGGCGCATGCCGATTTGCCGGGTGGGGTGAGTGTTTGAGCGAACAGCACAAGCCGCCGCGCAAGCTGAATCTGCTCATCGTCGAGGATGAGCCGGGTGACTTTCGCCTGCTGCAACTGGCGGTGCAAAAAAATGGTTTTGAAGCCGTTTTGCATAGCGCGGTCAATGCCGGTGAAGCGCTGGCTTTTCTGCGGCGCGAAGGTGAGGCGAATCACCATGCGCCGCGCCCCGACCTGATTCTGCTTGATCTGAATCTGCCTGGCATGACCGGGCTGGAATTGCTTGCGCAGATCAAGGCTGACAAACGGCTGTTTCCGGTGCCGGTGGTGATCATTACTTCGTCGGGTAGCGAGGCCGATGTGTGTGCCGCCTATCGCTGCGGCGCAGCCGGCTATGTGGTAAAGCCTGCCGATCTGAACGAGTTTGTCGTGGCGATCCACGATCTTGGGCAATACTGGTTCCGTCTGGTACGTTTGCCGGAGCAGTTTGAATGAACGCCCTTGAAAATACGTGCGGGCGCATTCTTGTCGTCGAGGATGATGCCGGCGATTTCGGGCTGGTGCGCGCGTATGTCCGTCTGGCCGGACTGAATCCGGAGGGCGGGCCTGATGCTTTGGTCTGGGCAAAGAACCTGGCTGAAGGCATTGCCGCTGCCCGCCGGCAAAAACCTTCCGTGATTTTGCTTGACCTCTCGCTGCCGGATTCTGCCGGGTTGGATACGGTGCGGGCGATGCGTGCGGCGCAGTCTGATGTGCCGATTGTCGTGCTGACCGGCAATGAAGATACCTCGCTGGCACTGGCGGCGATGGAGGCCGGCGCACAGGATTATCTGGTTAAGGGCCAGTTTGAACACGATGCGCTGGGCCGTGCCGTTCGTCACGCGCAGGTGCGTGAGAAGCTTGAGCAGGAACTCGTTCAGCATAAATTGCAGCTTGAAGACACGGTGGCCGAACGGACGCGCGAACTGGTGCTGGCACTGAAGAATTCGGAAGCGGCCAATCGTGCCAAGAGTGCTTTTCTGGCCAACATGAGCCATGAGATTCGCACGCCGATGAACGGCATTCTTGGTCTCGTTAGCATGCTCAGCGTCGATGCCGCCAGCCTGCAGCAGCGTGACCGTCTGGGCAAGCTGGAGCGCACTGCACGTCATTTGATGGATGTCCTCAACGATATCCTCGATATCTCGCAGATAGAAGCCGGAAAAATGACGCTCGACGTGGCCGGGTTTCAGCCGGCTGCGCTGCTGCAGGACGTTTGTGCGGCCATGGCGCCAGGCGCGCAGGAAAAGGCACTTCTGCTGCAACTGGAGAGTGCTGCCGATTTGCCGGCGTGGGTGCTGGGTGATGCCTCGCGCTTGCGGCAGATTCTGATCAATCTGGCGAGCAATGCCGTGGAATTTACCGGGCAGGGCAGCGTCACGCTGGGGGCGCGTGTTGAGGCGCGCGATTCTGCCAGTGTGCTGCTGCGTTTTTCCGTTACTGATACGGGCGTTGGTATCGCGGCGGAAGATCAGGAGCGCATTTTCTCGCCCTTCGAGCAGGTCGATAATTCATTGACGCGTGAGCACGGCGGTACGGGCCTCGGGCTTGCCCTTTGCCGGAATTTTGCTGAATTGATGGGCGGCCGGATCGAGCTGCAGAGCGCCCCGGGGCAGGGCAGTACCTTCTCGTTTGCTGTAAGGCTGCAGCTTGATACGGGCAGCGCAAAGCTCCCTGTGCAGGCCGCTGCGGTCGAGCAAGCGGTGTCGCTTGCCGGTGCGCGCATTCTTGTTGCCGAGGACGACGAGCTTAATCAGGAGAT
>JBIJCY010000377.1:0-3088 GCA_044344385.1 Rhodocyclaceae bacterium
GAAGTGCATCGCGTCACCACCGAGCTTGAAGCCGCCCTCAAAAGAGGTGACCCGGTCGAAGGCTGGCTCAACAAACTCGAACAAGTCATCGAACAGACGCGGCACGACATCAAACGCGCCCTCGACCTGCCGGATTACGCCGCGCCCGTCGAAGCACAGCCGGAGCGTCAGCCGCAAGGGCCAATGCCTGAAGCGGTGGCGCATCTGGTTGAGCTGCTTGAGGCGGGCGACGGCGCCAGTGCGGCGGCCATTGCCCGTTGTCTGAACGAGTATAAGGGAACCGATTGGGCGCCCCGCCTGCAGCGCGCGCTCAGTCATGCGCAGAACTTTGATTTTGCTGCTGCGGGGAACGCGCTTTTGGCATAAACTGAGGAAAACTCAGGGAGACGAACATGGACCAGCGCAGATGCATTCTGCTGGTGGACGATGACCCCGTGGTGCTCGAAGTGATCAACGAGTGCCTGCAGCCGTTCTACCAGACACGAATCGCCATGCGCGGTGCCAAGGCGCTTGAGTTGGCGCGCCTGCAGCCGACGCCCGATCTGATCCTGCTCGATGTCGATCTGCCCGACATGCAGGGCTATGAAGTGTGCACCCAGCTGAAAAACAATCCGCAGACCGAGCCGATCCCGGTGATCTTCCTGTCCAGCCATTCCGATGTCAGTGACATTACCCGTGGCCTTGAGCTTGGCGCGGTTGATTATGTGACCAAGCCGGTGGCGCCGCCGATTCTTCTGGCGCGCGTGCAAACGCACCTGCGCCTGCGCGAGACGCGTGATCTGTTGCAGGATCAGAATGCCCATCTTGAGCATCTGGTCAGCAAGCGGACGCAAGACCTTCAGGCAAAAACCGCTGAGTTGCAGAGCAGTCAGGATTTAACGATTGTGGCGCTTGGTTCGATTGCTGAAACGCGCGACAACGAAACCGGTAACCACATTCACCGCACGCGCGCCTACGTCGAGGTGCTCGCCAACCTGCTTGGTAGTACCGCGAAATTCCGTGGCAGCGCGCGGATGAAAGAGTGGGAGATGATCTGGAAGTTCGCGCCGCTGCACGATATTGGCAAGGTCGGCATTCCCGATTCGATCCTGCTCAAGCCGGGAAAACTGACGGTCGAAGAGTTCGAGGTGATGAAGCGTCACACGGTGCTGGGCAGGGATGCGCTGCGCCTGGCGGAGGATCGTGTCGATTCGGAAGGCGCGTTTTTCCACATCGCCATGGAAATTGCCTACTCGCACCATGAACGCTGGAATGGCAAGGGTTATCCGGACGGGCTGTCTGGCGAGGCCATTCCGCTCGCTGCACGCCTGATGGCGGTGGCTGACGTTTATGACGCCTTGATCAACAAGCGGGTGTACAAGGAGCCAATGCCGCATCAGACAGCAGTTGATATCATCTGCGGCGAGCGCGGCCAGCACTTCGATCCGATGGTCGTCGATTGCTTCATCGAAGCCGCCGACGAGTTTCTGATCATTGCCCGGAAGTTCAGTGATGTTTGAGATTGTGTTGGCAAGGAATACAACTGGCCGTTGACTCCCTCCCCTTCAAGGGGGAGGGTTGGGGTGGGGATGGGGTAACCGCAACTTTTGACCCATCCCCCTCCCAACCTCCCCCTTGAAGGGGGAGGGGAGTCTTTCCCCCGGGTGTCTAGGTTTTCAATATCGAAATGAGGCTAAAGTGACTGCTCCTTTCAAGGTGTTTGTGGTCGACGATGATCCGATCGTGCTCGACATCATGTGCTCGATTCTGGAACCCGACTGTGTGGTGAAGACCTTCGCCAGCGCTGAGGACTGTCAGGCTGCTCTGGCGTCGGACAAGCCCGACATGTTCCTGCTCGACGTTGGCCTGCCCGGCATGGATGGCTATGCTTTTTGCCGGCAGCTCAAGGACGATGCGGCTTTCAGCCGCATCCCGGTAACCTTTGTTTCAAGCCACGACACCATCGATGCGCGGGTGCTTGGTTACGACGCCGGTGGCGAGGACTTCATTGTCAAACCCTTCGAGCCGGCCGAGGTGCTGCGCAAGCTCAAGGTGGCGCAGCATATTGTGCAGAGCCAGTCTTCACTTCGTGAAGAGCTTGAGGCTGCCGAGTATCTTGCGACGCTGGTGATGGCCAGTGCGGATGAAACCGGCATTCTCGTTCAGTTCATGAGCAAGCTGATCGCCTGGGAAAATACGCAGGAGATCGCCGCCGGTTTGCTTGAGTTGTTGCAGCGTTACCGGCTTGACGGCGTTGTGCAGACGCGCATGGCGCATGACACGCACACTTTGAGTGCCGCCGGCGCCAACTTGCCGCTGGAAGTTTCGGTGATCGAACATGTGCGGACTCAGGGGCGTATCTTCGAGTTCCGCAAGCGCAGTGTGCACAACTTCGAACGTATTACGCTGATGGTCAATAACCTGCCGCTGGACGACCCGGAATACTGCGGCCGGCTTCGCGACCATCTTTCGGTCGCCGCGCAAGGCGTTGATTCACGCCTCAAGGCGATTGAAACCGATGAGGCCAACCGGCGCAGTCAGGCCGGGATTCTGCTGGCGCTGGAGAGTGTTTCGGAGACCATCATGTCGCTACACGAGGCGCATCAGCGCGATAGTGCAGAGAGCTCGGCGTTGATGATGGAGTTGCAGGAAACACTGGTCAATTCCTTCTTCCGGCTGGGTTTGACCGAAGGCCAGGAAACATTTCTGCAGGATATGGTCGGCAACTTCATGAAGCGCATGGCTGCGCTGCTCGAACGCGGCGCGGAAACTCAGACCGCCATGCAAAGCCTGAATGAAAGACTGTCGAAGCTGCGTAACCAGTAGGACGTACAAACGCCTTTCCTCATTCGGCCGACACTACGCCTTTCGGGCTGTTCTTGCCGTGCACCCACTGCACGTCGCCGCGTCCGCCGGCCTTGTTGAGCGCGCGACCGAGGACAAAAAGCAGGTCGGAAAGACGGTTCAGGTATTTGCGGGCAAAGACCGAGACTTCCTCGTTGTTCGATAGGTGCACCACGCGCCGTTCGGCGCGCCGGCAGATGGTGCGGGCAAGGTGCGCGAAGGCCGCAGCGCGCGTGCCGCCGGGGAGAATGAATTCCTTCAGCGG
>JBIJCY010000379.1:0-3085 GCA_044344385.1 Rhodocyclaceae bacterium
CGCCGATGATCTGGGCGATCTGCATCACCTGCTCCTGGTACACGATGACGCCGTAGGTCGGCTCCAGACAGGATTTCAGATCGTCGTTGAAATAGTCGATCCGCTGCTGCCCCTTCTTGCGCAGGATGAAGTCGTCGACCATGCCCGAGCCGAGCGGGCCAGGGCGATAGAGTGCGAGAACGGCGATGATGTCCTCGAAGCGGTCGGGCGCCAGCTTCTTGAGAAGCTTTTTCATGCCCTCCGATTCAACCTGGAAGATCGCCGTCGTATTGGCGTCCTTGAGAATCTGGTAGGCACGCGGATCGTTGAAAGCGAGTGCGTCGAGATCGGGCCGCTGACCTGAGAGTTTCTCGACATAATCGACGGCGAGCCGGATGATCGTCAGGTTGCGCAGTCCGAGAAAGTCGAACTTCACGAGCCCGACTTTTTCGACGTCGTCCTTGTCGAACTGCGAAACGACGGCGCCACCATCGGCCGAGTACAGCGGGCAGAAGTCGGTAAGCTTGCCCGGCGCAATCAACACGCCACCCGCGTGCATGCCGACGTTGCGTGTCAGATCTTCGAGACGGCCCGCGAGATCGAACAACTCGCGGACTTCCTCTTCTTCTTCAATCTTGGCCTTGAGCTGTGGCTCGGCCTCAATCGCCTTGTCCAGTGACAGCGGCTTGTTGGCCTCGACGGGGATCAGCTTGGAGAGCTGGTCACAAAAATTGTAAGGCAGATCAAGTACGCGCCCGACGTCGCGGATGACCGCTTTCGACGACATCGTGCCGAAGGTAGCAATCTGCGATACCGCGCCAGCACCATATTTTTCACGCACGTACTCGATAACGCGCCAGCGCTTGTCCTGACAGAAGTCGATATCGAAGTCGGGCATCGATACCCGCTCGGGGTTGAGAAAGCGCTCAAAGAGCAGCGCGTAACGCAAGGGGTCGAGATCGGTAATACCGAGCGCGTAGGCAACCACTGAACCGGCACCCGAACCGCGACCGGGGCCGACCGGCACGCCATTGTTCTTGGCCCAGTTGATGAAGTCGGCAACGATCAGGAAGTAACCGGGAAAGCCCATCTGGACGATGGTGTCGGTCTCGATTTTCAGGCGTGCATCGTAAGCCGGACGTTGCGCAATGCGCTCGGTCTCTTCAGGGAAAAGTTGCTGCAAACGTTTTTCAAGACCGACAGCGGCTTCCTGACAAAGGAAGTCGTCGAGTGTGATGCCATCCGGCGTCGGAAAATCAGGCAGGTAATTCTTGCCAAGGGTGATTTGCAGATTACAGCGCCGGGCGATTTCGACCGAGTTCTCGAGCGCTTCCGGCAGGTCGGCAAACAGCGCCGCCATTTCTTCCGGCGATTTGAAATACTGCTCCTCGGTGTACAACTTCGGCCGGCGTGCGTCACCGAGCATGTAGCCTTCGGCGATGCAGACACGTGCTTCATGCGCCTTGAAATCGTCGCGCTCGAGAAACTGGATCGGATGCGTGGCGACCATCGGCAACTCAAGCTCGGCAGCCAGATCAACGGTCGCCGCGATCAGCGCATCCTGCTGCGGCTGCCCGTAACGTTGCACTTCAAGATAAAAAGCGTCAGGGAACACGGCCTCCCAGGCACGCGCACGGCTCACCGCCTGCTCGCGATTTCCTTGCAGAAGCGCTTCGCCGACATCGCCACCGGCCGCTCCGGAGAGTGCAATCAGGCCATCAGAACCCACGTCGCAAAGCATCTGACGGGTGATTTCGGCTCGTCCGCGCATACGCGGCGCAAGATAGGCGCGCGACAACAGCTCACAGAGTTGCAGATAGCCCTGTCGCGAACGACAAAGCAAAAGCAAGCGACATGGCCGATCCGGATCGGCCTCGTTGGCGATAAAAACATCGCAACCGAGAATCGGCTTGACGCCCTTACCACGTGCCGAGGAATAAAATTTGACCAGCCCGAAAAAGTTGACCAGATCGGTCAGCGCCAGCGCCGGCATACCGCAGGCAACCGCCCGCCCCACCGCGTCATCCAGACGGACAATGCCGTCGGTAACGGAATATTCGCTGTGCAGGCGAAGGTGAATATAGTGACTGGAGGGTGTTTCAGGCATCCGCCCATTTTACCCCGACGCGGGATGCCAAACGAGACGATCCTCGTTCCATTCGTCGAATAAGCGGTGGGTAAGCGCACACCATCCGACAACGCATGGACACGCCGAGGCCTGTGGCGGAGAATGAAGTGTCGCAAAACATTTCGTACAGCCAGAAAACCACCCGGCGTGATCTGACCCATGAAATTTACCGTCCGCTACTGGTCGTCGTTACTGCCCGCAGAATATCAGGAGCGGCGCGGCGAACGGCGCTGGCTCGACTACTCGCTCCATCCGGCCAGCAAGCTCGGCTTACACAATGCCATGCTGGCCGTGCACGATCGTAGCGAAATACTCGAAGCACATGGTTGCCAGTTTGAATGCGCGGTGTTTGTGGTCGAAGAAAAAAGCGTCGAAAGGCTCTCGCAGGAAACAGCCAACGCCTTATTCGCGTCCTTGCCGCGCGGCGAGGTGAAATGGCTGGACATCAAGGAATTTCTGCTGCCCTCGCCGCCTGAACAAGTTCCAGCAGAAGACCCGATCGCGGAAGCCGAACAACTCCCGCTTTTCCCCCACGTACACACGCCTTACGACGATGTGGCTGAAACGCCGCACGCCATTGATGTCGATATCTGACATCAATGGCAACGTCGGATCAGCCGCGCCCTTTGACAAACTGCTGCGTCATCTCGGCAACGCGCCGCCCGTAAAGTCTCGCCGTTTCCAGATCACCCGCCGGCGGCGCGACGTCAGCCGAAGCATCTGACGGCGACTGTGCCATGGCACCCAGGTAAGAGCCAAGAAAGTTCGGGTCGTTGCGCTGGGCCTTGCTGCTGTTGGCCGGCGGCACACCGGCACCGATCCATATCATGCCGTGCTGTGCGGCAAACACAGCGAACTGCACCAGCGTATTGAGCTTGTCGCCGTTCATTGACGCTGAATTGGTAAAGCCACCGGCGACCTTGTTCTTCCACTTTTGCGTGAACCATGCTTTCGAACTCGCATCCATGAAGGCTTTGA
>JBIJCY010000378.1:0-3085 GCA_044344385.1 Rhodocyclaceae bacterium
TGCCGGGTCAGCAGACCGGGAATCTTGACCTTGATGCCGTCGGCGATCGTATGTGCTTCCGGGGCAATCGCATCGACCTTGCCATCGCGCAGAAAATGGCGGAACGGTGCGACCGCTTCGCTCTGCACGCCAACAATTCGCACGCCGGGGCGCTGCATTTTGACCGCCAGCGCGATACCGGCAAGCAACCCGCCGCCGCCGAGCGGCACGACCAGCAGATCGACATCAGGCAACGCCTCGATGATTTCCAGACCCAGGCTGGCTTGCCCGGCAATCACTTGCCAATCGTCGTAGGGATGAATGAACGTCAGTTTGCGTTCGAGAGCCAGACGCTCGGCCAAAAGCCGGGCGTCCTCCAGCGTCGCACCGCTGAGAATCACCTCAGCACCCAGACTTTTGCACGATTCGATTTTAGTCAGCGCCGCACCGAGCGGCATCACCACCGTGGCAGGCAGCCCGGCGACCATCGCGGCACGCGCCACGCCTTGCGCGTGATTGCCGGCCGATGCGGCAATCAATCCGCACCGGGTTCCGCCGGCAGCAATCAGGCAAGCGACCTTGTGTGACGCACCGCGTAGCTTGAACGATCCAGTACGCTGCAGATTCTCAAGCTTCAAGTGAATGGACGCGCCGAGCTCGCGACTGAGTGGGTCATTCGCCCACAGGGGTGTCTGCAGAATCGCCGGCGCCAGTGCGGCGCGCGCTGCCTCGATGCCAGTGAGGTCGAGCGGAATTCCCGCAGCGCGGCGCATCAGGCGTCGATGCCGATCACCAGCGTGTTCTCGCCAGCAAAACGATAGGCCGGAATGACCAGATTGGCGGTCGCCGGGCCGACCTTGAAGACGCGACCGGCAAGGTCATACTTTGAGGTATGGCAAGGACAAAGAAAACCGCCGGCGCCCAACAAGGCCGGCGTGCAGCCCTGATGCGTACACAAGCCGATGGCAACAAAAAACTCCGGGCGCAATGAGCGCTGCCGGTTGCGGCAGGCGGCTGGCTGCAACGACAGTTGCGAATCAGGATCAGCCAGCTCTGCTTCATGCGCGGCCAGCGCAGTAATATCAGCCGCCGAACGGCGCAACACCCAGACCGGCTTGTCTTGCCACTCGATTGTGCGCAGCTTGCCTTCGGGCAAGTTGGCGAGCTCGACGGTCAGCGGCGAACCATGAGGATGCGGAATGATCACCCCGCTCGGACGGATCACCATCGCTGCACCACCCGCCACCGCACTCGCTCCGGCAGCCAGCATGATGCGGCGGCGTTGCTTGTTGGTGGCTTTTTCCATCACCCGTCTCCGTTGTGATCAGTGGCGAAAAGCCGTCAGCCTCGGCAGTTTCGGAAGTTGCGGCCACTCCACTGCGTCGAGCATATTCTTGACGACCAGACCCAACTCGGTATCGCCTTCGATCGACAACTCGCGATTGAAGAACAGCGTATCGGGATCTTCCTGTCGCGCCAGCAGTTGCATGAAGGCCGAGAGATTGGCGCGAAAGGTCAGGTCGGACTCTTCCGGCGGATAGAAAACCGGGCGGAACAAGCCGTCGCGATAGGTAAAGCAGGCCCGGCCACCGGTATCGATCACTTCAACGTAGAACACCCGGTTTTCCAGAAGTGCCAGACTGTCTTCGGGCAACAAACCCATTTTTGCCACGGCGTTCAGCCCGGTAGTCAGCACCACGGCGTGCGGCCATTGCGGCACTTTGATACCGATTGCTGAAACAAACGCCGGCAAACGAAAACGCGGGATCTTAAAATCTTCGATCATTCCGCGGAGATTTCTTTCAGTCATGAGCAAGCTCCTTCAAGTTGTGCCAGCGCGCTTTGATGACGCTGCACGATGCCGGCGTCGCCAAACCAGTAGCCATCGACCATGCCTTCGGACGCCCAGCCGGCGGTGTCCGGATGAACCGACTCACCACGCCGCGCCGCGTCGAAAGCGGCCACGATGGCGACCGTATGTTGCGGCTGCGGGCTGACGCGAATGATGTCGATGCCCATGGCCAACATGTCCGGCACTTCGTGCAACAGATTATAAGTCTGCGCCGACATGGTCTGGATGCCATTGATCGCCAGGAAGGGTTGGCCTTCACGCGTTTTCAGCGTCATTCCCTCAGGGTGATCAAGGCACTTGAACTGGCAATCATCCTTGTTCAGATCGTAATGACGCGCGGTAAAACAACGTGCCGAGAAAGCCAGCGGCAATTTGCCAAAAACGAAGACCTCGGTTTCGACGCCGGCCGGGCGGCCCTTGTGCAGCATCTCGATCGCCTTGCGATCGGCCTCCAGCGGCGGCACCCAGCGCTGCATGCCATAGCGCGCATAGGTTGTCATCGTCGCTTCGTTGTAGATGTTCAGATGCGGACCGGCGACGAAAGGGCGGCCGGCGGCGATATTCACCGCGCCGAGGTCATTCGCTTCAACCTTACAGCCGGCATCGTCAATCAGGCGGCGCAGCGCCTTGAGATCACTTTCCGATTCAAGCAGCGCCTGCGCCGAAACGACGACTTCCTTGCCGGCATCAGTCAGGTCGCGCGCCAGACCGACCCAGTCGCCGACGCGTATCTGCTGACGACGCGAACAAACCACTTCGCCGACGTAAATGATATCGACGGCCGGGTTCTGCGACATTTCGGCGTAGAACTCCATGACTTCCTGTTTCGGCCAGAAGTAAAGCAGAGGGCCCAGGGCAAGCTTCATTTAAAGCACCTCTTTCAACGTGCCCGCAGGAAATACCCTTGGGGTGCAGAGGACGCAGAGACGCAGAGAACGCGGAGAAAAACAGAAATCAACTTTTGAATCTCTGCGTTCTCTGCGTCTCTGCGCTCTCTGCGTCGAGAGCGGTTAATGAATTTCAGCGCCACGGTCGGTTGTAAGCGCCCAAAGTCGCCTGGTTGCCTTCCGACACCTTGGCCAGGTCGGCCTGCCATGCGGGCTTTACGTGGTAGCGCTCACTATCGCTGGCAAGCGCATCCAGCGCGGCCCTCAATGTTTTTGTCACCTGCGCGACGTAGGCCGGACTACGCTGGCGGCCCTCGACCTTGATCGCCGAAACGCCGATCTTGGCGATCTCCGGCAGGATTTCCAG
>JBIJCY010000380.1:0-3072 GCA_044344385.1 Rhodocyclaceae bacterium
TGCATCATTCGAATTGTCCCGTTTTTTACCCTCAGAAAGAAAGTGAAAACAATGAATAAAATTTCGATGATCCTCGCTGCGACCGTTCTGGCCGCCCCCCTCTTCGCCCAGGCACAGAATCAGCCGCAGGCGCTTGTGATGGTTGAAAAGGCCGCAGGCGCAGGTGCTGTCACTGAGGCCGTGCAGTTGCAGGGCAAGGTCAAATCCGTCGACAAGAAAGCCCGCGCGGTCGTTGTCGTCGGCCCGAACGGCAACGAAATACTCTTCAACCTGAGCGATGAAGTTCGCAATTTTGACCAGATCAAAGTAGGTGATCTGGTGACGCTGACTTATGCTCATGCGCTGGCGATGGAACTGCGCAAGATAGACAAGAATCAGAAAAAAGAGCTCCGCTCGCGCGTCGATCATGAAACTGCGTTGCCTGCCAAGCCGGGCGAGAAGCCCGGCATGATCGTTGGCAACTCGGTGCGCGTGATCGCCGATGTTGTCGCGGTCAATCCAAAAGCGCAGACCGTGACATTGCGTGGCCCCAAACGCACGCTGGAGCTCGCGGTTCAGGATCCGGCAATGATGAAGACCGTCAAGGTTGGCGATCAGGTCGAGGGCGTCTATGTCGAGGCCGTGGCGCTGTCGGTTTCGTCTGACAAGAAGAAGTAGGAAGCGAGGAGTTTAAGGTAGAGCTTGAATCTTGTATTTATCCCCGGCTCATGCCGGGGATTGTTTTGTAACGACTGATCAACTGGAAAATGCGATGAAAAAATTGCTCACGCTTTCACTGCTGGCGACCTTCGCCCTTGGCGCCCATTCGGCCGATTCCCCGAATACGCTCGCGAAGATCAAGGCGTCGAAAACCATTACGCTTGCCTACGCACAGAATACGGCCCCGTTTTCTTTCGATGACACCAAAACATTCAGGCCACAGGGTTACTCGATCGGCCTTTGCGAAAGTATTGTGGGGCACATCCAGAAACAACTGGGTCTTGATGAACTGAATATTGAATGGGTTCCGGGGACGACGCCCGAGCGTCTCGCGATGGTGGCCGAGGGTAAGGTTGATATGGAGTGCGGCGTTACCACCACCACGCTCAAGCGTCAGGAAAAAGTCGATTTCAGCACGACGACCTTCCTGCAAACAGGCAGTGTGCTGACTCGCACCGATGCCGGAATTAAAAGACCGACTGATCTGGCAGGCAAGAAGATGGCCGTCGTTGTCGGGACAACAACCGAAAGGCGCGTGACCGAAGCGCTCGGCAATGCAAAAATCGCGACTGAAATTGTGCCATTCAAGAGCCGTGCCGATGCCTTCAAGGCAATGGAAGAAGGCAAAGTAGAGGCGCTGGCCGGCGATAAGATTGTGCTGGTGGGCCTGGTTTCCCGGGATTCTTCTGCTGTTAGCTACACACTCATGGCCGAAGACTTTTCGGTGGAGCCCTATGCCTTCGCGCTGCGTCGTGGTGACCCGGATTTTCGTCTGGCTGTCAATCGTGGCTTGGCCAGTACCTACAGGTCAGCTGATTTTGTGCCGCTCTTCGATCGCTGGTTCTCACCCTTCACGCCCAGCGAGGTTCTTCTTGCCATCTACAAGCTGAGTTCGATGGAGGAATAGGAAACTGCACCGGGTTTATCATTTACCGCTTACGGACCGGCGCTCTGCCTGACGGGCAGTGTCGTAATGTTTAACAGATGACCGAAAGGAATATATCCATGAGATCAAATACCGAAGCCTTACGACAGGCGTTGCGGGCCGCAGGTACCGCGGCCCTTCTGCTGACAGCGGGGTTCGCCTACGCGCAAGCGCCGGCGCCCGGCAAGAAGGCGCCGGCCGCAGCGGTGGTTAGCGAATCGCAAGCGCAGGCAAACGCAATCCTGATGCGCATGGCCGAGTTTCTTGGCGGAACGCAGCGCTTCAGCGTCAGCGTCAGCGGCGGCTACGACGCGGTACAGACCTCCGGACAGAAGATCGAGTTCGGCGAACTGCGCAAGGTCACCCTGAGTCGCCCTGATCGCTTGCGTGTTGAAGGCGAGCGTAGCGACGGTGCGAAGGCGCTGACCGTGTTCACCGGCAAAGAGATTGTGCTGGTCGACTCGGCCAGTAACGTTTATGCGACGGCACCGCAGCCCGGTGGACTGGACGACAGCGTCGTCCATTTCGTCAAGGATCTCGGCATGCGTTTGCCGCTTGCCATGCTTTTAGTGAGCCAACTGCCTGCCGAACTGAAGGGCCGCGTACGTTCGGTCGAGTATGTCGAGAAAACGAGTATTTATGGCGCACCGGCCCATCATCTCGCCGCGCGTACCGATTCGGTGGATTTTCAGGTCTGGGTGGCCGACGGCGACAAGCCTTTGCCGCAGCGAGTCGTGATCACCTACAAAAAGGCCAAGGGTGAGCCGCAGTTCCGGGCGCAGTTTGCCGACTGGAATCTTGAGCCGGCGATCGTCGATTCAACGTTTCAGGCAAATCCGCCAGCCGGGGCGCAAAAAGTTGCGTTCGCGGCACAGTTGCCGCGCCTGTCGCCGGTTGCCCGTAAATCAACTGTCGTTAAAGGAGCCAAATGATGAATGTCATGTCATGGCGTGGTGTCGGGACGACACTGATTGCGGGGTTTTTTATTCTGGGCCTTGTTAGCGAAGTGGATGCGCGAGGTGGTGGTGGTGGCGGAGGCGGAGGCGGCCGTGGCGGCGCCAGTGCAGGCGGTGGTGGCGGTGCTGCTGCTCAGGGTGGCGGTGGTTTTTCCCGTGGCGGCAGCGCAGCGGGCGGCGGATTTTCCTCGGGTGGCGCGCAGCAACAGGCTGCAGTGGGCCAGCGGCAAGGGATGGGCGGAGGCCAGTCGGGTGCGAATCAGGCACAGCGCCAGGATGCGTCCAACGCGAACCAGGCTCAACGCCAGGATGCGTCGAGCCAGAACCAGACGAACAGGCAATCCACGGCAACGCAGGCGCAGAATACCCGCGCATCGACCGTAAACAACGTGTCCAACAACTACAACGGCAATTGCAATAACTGCAACAACTGGGACAACAATGCGGCTGCCGGATTCGTGGCGGGTGCCGTTGTTGTTGGTGCGGCGGCCG
>JBIJCY010000076.1:0-10868 GCA_044344385.1 Rhodocyclaceae bacterium
CTCGGCGAGAAGAAACCGATTGCCGAAGAGCTCGCTTTTGCACGCGAGCTGATTAACGCCGTGGTCGCCGGATTTCCGCGTGAGCGCCTCGCCATGCACGTCTGCCGTGGTAACTGGACGCCCGACGAATCGGTCGCCATGGCCGGCGATTATCGCCCGCTGCTCGACCACTTCAAGCAGATTAACGTTGGCATTTTCATGCTCGAACTGGCGACCCCGCGCGCCGGTGAAATCGAAGTGCTGCGCGAGCTGCCGGACGACTGCCGGATCGGCGTCGGTGTGATCAACCAGAAACTGGAGCAGACCGAGGACGTGGACACCGTCATCGCCCGCGCCGAGGCGGCCATCGCGCTGTTCGGCGCCGAGCGCGTGCTGCTCAATCCGGATTGCGGCTTCGCCACCTTTGCCGACAACCCGCTGGCGTCAAGCCGCCTCGCCGAAGCCAAGCTGAAGGTGATCGCCACGGCCGCTGCGCGCTTGCGTGACAGGTATGGGATTTGAACGCGCCATTCAGTGAATTCGGCGGCCTGCTCAAATCAGGCCTGCTCACCCTTTATCTGCACAATGTATTGCCGACCTTGCGTTCAGCCGTGTTGCTGACAAAGACGAAAGGGATTCGGATCAGGCCGTCCGCAACTCAAAGCTGACTTGCCTGCCCAATGCGGCGGCCGCGCTAGCCAAGTCGGCGTCGAACACACGCTGTTCAGACGCTGGACGGGTCACGACCGGACGATGGCGGCGAAGCAGGGGTCCGGCCACGGCGCACCGTGAGGAGATTTGCGGGTGTGTTTCGTCGGTGCCACATTTCGTCGAAATAGCTGATCCAATGACTGCTTTAGGAGCATTTTGGCTACTTCCGCTGCTGGCCGTTCTGCGCCGAATAGTCTTGCCGCATCGCCAGTGCTACCGTATTTTTGCGACTTACAAAGCCGCCGAATAAACCTCGGTGACCAATATTGACTGCTGCCCAAAACGAAACAGCGAACGGCGCGCACGTAGGTATTCCTGCTGACCGCCGATGACCTTGATGGCTGATTGAAACAAGGGGTGGCGCTGATCCAGACGCTTGCAGTTGATCTTGCCGCGAGAAAAACCGGCGTGCGAGAACAACAGAGAACCGAGAGAACGACTGCCTAGACGCGCCAGCCAGCGTGTCAGCGGGCCACATGCGAAGAGAACTAAAGGGGGCGCATTGAATTTTGGCGATGTTGCCCCCTTTAATTCTATTGAAGTCCTCCACCAAAAGCTGTTCTTCGCCAGGCACCGGAAGTGATTTCGGTGGCGGATTCAAGTCTTAAGGAGCTTGGTACATGACCGAGAAAGAGATTCCAGCGGAGCAAGGAGTTATTACGTGGAAAGTCAGAAAATGCTGATGCGGGAGCGTTGGCGCGCAGATGACAACCTCCATCAGATTGCGAACCCGCTTGATCGAAAACACAAATCGGATTGCCTTTAGTTTTTATTTTTCCAGATCCGCAAGTTGCGCCGGCCACAGTCGCGACGTGTGATAAACCCGCAGAATCTCAACCGTACTATCGACAATTTGATACGGCACCACGTAGGGCAGTCCCTCAATAACCAGCTCGCGGGTGCTCTGGATGCGCCCGAGCCGGCCCGACTCCGGAAAGTTTTCCAACGCTTCCACCTGGCGAATGATTTCGTCGCCGACCTCGATGGCGGCCAGAAGGTTGTCCTCTGCAATGTAGTCAACAATATGTTCGTGATCTTCTTCAGCCAACGGGCGCCACTTAATCCGCATGCCCGACCCTCTTCACCAGTTCAGCGCGTTTAGTCGCCCATTTGCTGGCGACCTGCTCATGTGGCATGGAGGGACGCGGATCGTCAAGAGAGGCCTGTACGCCGACTCGGAACGCCTTGTCGTACGCAGCAGCCTGGTGGGTTGCTTTCAGCGCGGCCGACTTGTCGGGCCTGGTGGCTCGATCCTGCTTGCGCTCATCCGGTCGCCACTGCGCAACCGAAAAGTGACCGCCTTCCAAGCCCAAGTCACGCACAATCTCGAACGCTTTAATCGGATTGACGAAACGCCGAACTTCTTTCGACACGGAAGCAATCAGTATCGCCGGCCCTTGGCGCGTTTCGAACTCCAGCGCAAACATGCTGCCCACCGGCCGCAAATTAGCCGACAACACGCCGCCTGCCGAAGCAGCAGAACGTGCTTGGTCAATAGTGAACGTTTTCATGGCATTTCCAATAATAACAACGACACGTTCTATTATATTTCGTGCAATTCCTATAATCAAACGTTACCGCGAGTGGACCTAACGCTCGAAGCACTCGTTCGACGAATGGGGAAGCTGCCGTTCGCAGTAATTTTGCACTGAACGGCAGCTAACCAGCCCCTGCAGACTCACACGGAGTACGGGCGGAGCGGCGGCAAGGCCGAATTGCTGACTGAAGGTCATGGAAGCCGAGCGAGAGCAGTCGATTGGCGACTGGCTGCAGGCGTTCCGCTGCTTGCCTGCAGCATGAATTGGGCAAGACGAAACTCTGATTGCGCAATACGGCGGTGCGGCGGATG
Organism: Rhodocyclaceae bacterium; assembly: GCA_044344385.1. GTDB lineage: Bacteria > Pseudomonadota > Gammaproteobacteria > Burkholderiales > Rhodocyclaceae > CAJBIL01. The sequence continues at coordinate 2,540 of JBIJCY010000076.1, forward strand.
CAACCGCATTCGTTGCGACGGCGCTCAATCCGCAGTGGCGTACGACGGCATTCTGAGTCTGGCGCGGCTTCGCGCTGAATTGACGACTCGGTCTCTCGGCGCGGGACAGGCAAGTACGCCAAAGCAAGATTTCCGGCTTTTTACACCAGATACTTTACGTTTAACCATCTGTTGCTTTACAATTAATCGCTTGTTTATTGACAATTTCCGGACCCTCTATGGATCAGACCGTTCTATTCAAGCTTGTTGCCGACGGGCGTGGCAACGTTGCGGTACGTCTGGCAGAGGCTGCCGGCATCTCTCGACAGGCGGCCAGCACACGCGTTTCAGCGACCGTTCGCGCTGGCTTGCTGCTGCGGCAAGGAACGGGGCGCGGCGTGCGCTATGCACTGGCGGAAACGCATCGCCTTGAGCAGCATTTCGAGCGGTCTGGCTTGTCTGAAGACCGGGTCTGGCGCTCGCTGTGCGCTCCGGTGGTCGCTGACTTGCCGGGCAACGTGCGCGATGTATGGCAATACGGACTTACCGAGATGATCAATAACGCGGTCGATCACTCAGGCGCTTCTATCGTCAGCGTTGGCATCGTTCGCAACGCCCTCTACAGCCAGGCATGGGTGGCAGACAACGGTGAGGGCATTTTCCTCAAGATCGCTAGGGCGCTTGATCTGTACGATCCGCGAGAGTCAATCCTTGAGTTGGCCAAAGGCAAGCTGACAACCGATCCCGACAATCACTCCGGCGAGGGGATTTTCTTCTCCAGCAAAGTGTTTGACTTGTTCGATATTCGATCCGGCGCGCTTCACTTCATGCACGACGAAGGCTTTGACGACGTGCTGATTGAACGGCCGAAAGACGAGCCAGGCACGCTGGTGCTGATGCGACTGTCCAATCAAAGTACGCGCACAACAAAGGAAATTTTCAACAAGTTTGCCGCACCGGATAAATTCACTTTTTCCAAAACGATCGTTCCGGTTCGTCTGGCGCAGCACGAAGACGAGAAGCTGGTGTCGCGCTCTCAGGCAAAACGTCTGACCATGCGATTTGAGCGCTTCAAGTCGGTGATACTGGATTTTTCAGGTGTTGAAGAAATCGGCCAGGCGTTCGCTGATGAGGTGTTTCGGGTATTTCAAAAAGCCCATCCTGATACGCGCTTGGTGCCGGTGAGCATGTCGCCATCAGTCAGGGATATGGTCTCCAGAGCGAAATCATTGACAACTTGAGTGCAGCATTGCGCCGAGCAGGCGCACTCAAATCGCCTTCAACAACCCCTTTGCTGCTTCAAGATCGTCGCCGGTATCGACGTCGAGCCAGGTGCGCGCATCGCTGATTGGCACCTCGATGATGTCGGCCGCATGGCTGGCGAGTATTGTCCGCGCCCCGGCATCGCCGGAGAGCGCCATCAGTTCGGTTGCGAAGCGCTGCGCGAAGCCGACCGGGTGACCACGCCGGCCAGCGGCGACCGGCACGGCAATGGGCGCGCCGGCGCGCAGGGCGTCGGCGACGAGCGGCATGTCACCCAGTGCGATCAGCCAGCCGTCGGCCTCCGGCGCCTGGGCGACACCATAGGCCAGGCTGGCGCCCATGCCTTGCCCGGCGTCGGCACAGATACAAACCTCGGCGCCGGCGGCGGCCAGCCGTGCGGCAAGCGCGTCGGACCCCGGCCGGACGACGGCGATCAGGCGGTTAACCGCCGGCCGCAGGGCGGCACAGGAATGTTCGGCGAGGCAGCGGCCATCGGCCAGTTCGGCGAGCAGCTTGCCGCCGCCAAAGCGCGTTGCCGCGCCGGCTGCGAGCAAAATACCGACGATCACGGGTCGATCACCCAACGAGCGCCGGGCAGACGTCCGACGATTCGACACGCGGCTGCTGTGCGGCCTTGCAGACCAGCTCGACGCCGTTGCGCCGCGCGGTGATGTCGGCGACGATGGCCAGGGCAATTTCGGGCGGCGTGCGGCTGCCGAGCGGCAGGCCGACCGGGCCGTGCAGCGCATCCAGTTCGCTATCGCCGAGGCCGAATAGTTTGAGGCGTTCGCGCCGCTTTTCGCTGTTGGCGCGCGAGCCGATGGCGCCGATGTAGAAGGCGTTCGACGCCAGCGCGTCGATCAGCGCCAGATCGTCGAGTTTCGGGTCGTGCGTCGCGGCGATGACTACCGTGCGCTGATCGGGGCGCATCGCCAGAACGACGTCGTCGGGCATCTCGGTGCTCAGCGTGACGCCGGCAACGCGCCAGCTGGCGCGGTATTCCTCACGCGGCTCGCTGATCGTCACCTGATAATCGAGGGCCAGCGCGAATTCGGCAAGGTAACGCGAGAGCTGGCCGGCGCCGATGATCAGCATGCGCCAGTGCGGGCCAAAGGACGAGACGAGCGTTTCGCCGTCAAAAATGATCGGCGTATCAGGTACCTCGGCCAGCGCTTCGCAACGCCCGTCGCCGAGATGCAGGCGGCGCGCGAAGAGTTCGCCGCGTTCGATGCTTTCCAGCGCCTCGCGCAAACAGCTTTCCTTGTGCAGCGGTTCGAGTACGAGTTGCAGCGTGCCGCCGCAGGGCAGGCCGAAGCGCCGCGTCTGTTCGGCGGTGACGCCATAGGTGACGATTTCGGGCTGCGCCGGATGCATGCCGCGCAGGCGGTCGATCAGGTCGTCCTCGATGCAGCCGCCGGACACCGAGCCGACCAGCTGGCCCTCGCCGCTGATCGCCAGCAACGCGCCTTCGGGTCGCGGCGAGCTGCCCCAGGTCTTGACCACGGTAGCCAGCGTCACCGGAATGCCGGCCTCGACCCAGGCCACGGCGCGCCGCAGGACTTCAAGATTGACGCTGTCCATCAGCGACTCTCCTTGTTTATTTCCCTGTTTATCTCCCACAGTTTCTGCAGCAGGCGTTTGGTGAGCACCGGCGCGACACGGCGTCGGTAAGCGACGTTGATCACGGTGGTTTCCATCGGTTGCGTGCAGCGCCGGATGCGCTTGTCGATCAGGGTAAAACTCGCTTCGTCGAGCGGTTTGCCGATCAAGGCATCGAGTTCGTCGATCAACTCGGGGCGTGACGAAATGCCGGTGCACGCGATGCGCAGTTCGCCGATGACATCGCCATCGCGGCGCAGGGCGACGGCCACGCCGGCCAGCGGGAAATCGATGGCGCCGCGTACGCTGACCTTCTCGTAGGTGCTGACCCAATCTTCGACCAGCGGTACCTCGACGGCAAGCAACATTTCGTCGGCGGCCAATGCCAGCCAGGCCATGCCGTCGTCGCGATAGAAATCGCGGATCGGCAACCGGCGGGTGCCCTGCGGGCCAAGCAGCTGCACCGTCGCGTTGAGCACCAGCAGCGCCGGTGCGACATCGCCGCTGAACGCGGCATAGCAGCGATCAGATTTTGGCGCGACGCGGCAGGTTTCACCGGCGTACTTCATGCAGAAGCTATTGCCCTCGCGCCACGGCTCGCTCTGGTTGTAATACTGGCAGCGCGTGTCGAGGCAAAGGTTTCCTCCCACTGTTGCCGCCGTGCGGTGCGTCGGACCGGCGACGGCGAGCGCGGCCAGAGCGAGTGCTGGTAGGCGCTGCCGGATGCGGGGGTCGGCGGCAATCGTCGCCAGCGAAACGCCGGCGCCGATGTGCAGAAGTTTTTCGTCGACACGCAACTCGCGCAATTCGTCGACGCCACCGAGATCGATCAGTATCTGCGGCGCGAGCAGACCACGGCGAATGTTCGGCAGCAGGTCGGTGCCGCCGGCGAGGAAACGGCTGCCGGCATTGTCGGCACGCAAGGCAACGGCATCGGCGGCAGTGGACGGATGCAGCAGGTTGAACTGGGGCATGAAAGCCATTATGCCGCTCCTTCCTCAAGCGTAACGGAGGCGGGCTGCGCGGCCAGTTTGGCACGTGCTCCCGGTTTCTGGTTGAGCGCCTCGAAGACGCGCACCGGCGTGATCGGCAGCACCGTGAAGCGGCGCCCGGTGGCGTCCTCGACGGCGGCGGCGAGCGCCGACATGAAGCCGGAGAGCGGACCTTCGCTCGCCTCCTTGGCGCCAAACGGGCCGTTCGGATCGATGCTCTCGACGATATGCACCTCGATTTCGGGTGATTCGATCATCGTCGGCACGCGATAATCAAGCAGGTTGGCGGCCATGTGGCGGCCGTTCTCGTAGATCGTTTCCTCGCTCATCGCCTGCCCCATGCCCATCCAGACGGCGCCCTGCACCTGCCCTTCGACCGACATCGGATTGAGCGCGTAGCCGCAGTCGATGGCCGCCCAGACCTTATCGACGGTGACCTTGCCGAGATCGAGATCGACGCTGACTTCGACCGCCTGCGCCGCGTACGAGAAGCCCATCGTCGAGCCAACCGCGCCGCCGCGCTGCTTGCCGCCCTGGAATTCCTGCGGGCAGGTAAACGTGCCCTTGACGGTCAGTGTGCCGGTGCCGACCAGCGCTTCCTCAACGATGTCGGCGAAGGCGATCTGCCGCTCTGGATCGCTCATCACCACAGCCGCCTCGCCGAGCCACTCGACCTCGGATTCGTCGACCTGGAGCCGGCGTGCGGCGGCGGTAATCAGCAGCGCCTTGAGGTTTTCTGCGGCGTGCAGGGCGGCGTTGCCAACCATGAAGGTGACGCGCGACGAGTACGAGCCGTTGTCCTTCGGCGTGATCGCCGAATCATTGGCGAGCAGGCGGATGCGGTGATAGGCGATGCCGAGCACCTCGGCGACGACCTGCGTGATGATCGTCGACGAGCCCTGACCGATGTCGGCAGCGCCGGTCAGTATGGTCACCGCCGCGTCGAAGTCGAGCTTGAGGATGATCACTGCGTGCGGCTCGCCCGACCAATGCACGGGCTTGGCCGAACCGCTGACGAAATGCGAGCAGGCCATGCCGAGGCCCTTGCCGATGTGGCCGACGCGCGGGATCTTGCCCTTGCGCGCTTTCCAGCCGCTCGCCTGCTCGACCCAGTCGAGGCATTCGGGCAGGCCGTAGGACATGATCTTCAGACCGTTGATCGTCTCGGTCGGCGCGACCAGCAGGTTGCGCCGGCGGATCTCGATCGGATCAAGGCCGAGTTCGGCGGCCATCGTATCGAGCAGTGATTCGAAGGCGAAGCGGATATTGACCGTGCCGTGGCCGCGCATCGCACCGCAGGCCGGCGTATTCGAATAAACGCGGTAGCCGTCGTATTTGACCGCCGGGATGTCATACAGCCCGTTGAGCAGCGCGCCGGCGTAGAGGATGGTCACCAGCCCGTAGCCGCCGTAGGCGCCGCCGCGCTGTACGACCTCGGCCTGACAGGCGGTGAGGCGCCCGTCGCGTGTCATGCCGATCTTCATGCGGATCTGGCTTTCCGGCCGGCCGCGATGCGCGAGGAAGCACTCCTCGCGCGTCTGCAGCAGGCGCACAGTGCCGCGCGCGGCACGGGCGAGCAGGCCGCAGATGATTTCAAAATTGAGGCACTCGGTACGGTGGCCGAAACCGCCGCCGATGAACGGCTTGATGACGCGAATGTGCGCCGCCTCCATGTGCATGCAGCGCGCCAGCGTCAGATGCACGTAGTACGGCACCTGCGTCACCGACCACAGCGTCAGGTGGCTGCGCTCGACGTCCCACGCGGCGAGCGTCGCGTTCGGCTCCATCATCGCGTGATGCACCTCGGCGCAGGCGTAGTTTTCCTCGCGCACCAGATCGGCGGCAGCAAAACCCGCAGCCGCATCGCCGAACTCGTTATGCACCTCGCGCTCGATGTTGCCGGCCTTGTTGTCGTGCAGCAGCACGGCGTCCGGCGCGCGCGAATCGGCGGCCTTGAAATAGGCCGGCAGCTCGCGGACATTGAGACGGATCAGCGCAATGGCGCGGCGCGCGGTTTCCTCGTCGATAGCGGCGACGGCAGCAATCGGGTCGCCGACGTAGCGCACCTTGCCGCGCGCCAACGGGAATTCGTTCTGCGCAATCGGGATGACGCCGTACGGCATGTCGCATTCGTCACCGGTAATCACGGCGCGCACGCCGGGCAGCTTCAACGCCTCGGAGATATCGACTTCGAGCAGTTCGGCGTGCGCATAGGGGCTACGCAGCAACATGCCGACCAGCGCATCGGCGGCCGGCAGGTCGGCGGTGTAGCGCGCCGCGCCGGTGACCTTTTCGACGCCGTCGACAAACGGCAGACGGGTGCCGACGCCGTGCGGCGTCTTGCGACCTGGGGCGCTCATGCGGCCACCTCAGGGCAGCAGGCGGCTTCAACCGAATCGACGATCTTCACGTAGCCGGTGCAGCGGCACAGATTGCCGGCCAGCGCGGCGCGGATTTCCTCGCGATCCGGCTGCGGATTTTTGCGTAGCAGCGCTTCGGAAGCCATGATCATTCCGGGTGTGCAGAAACCGCACTGGGTACCAAGTTTTTCGTGGAAAGCGCGCTGCAGGCGTGACAGATTGCCTTCGTGCGCCAGACTCTCGATCGTTTCGACGTGACGGCCGGCAACGCTGTGCGCCAGCGTGCAGCAGGCGAGCCGTGGTTCGTTGTCGACCAGCACGGTGCAGGCGCCGCATTCGCCGCCGTCGCAGCCTTGCTTGGTCCCGGTCAGCGACAGCGCGTCGCGCAGGTAGTCAAGGAGTAAAGTGTTTTCAGCGACGGCGTCCTCGCGCTGACGCCCGTTGACCGCGATACCGAGAATCTTCTTCATGTCGCCTCCAGTAGTGCCGCCCGTTCGCAAACTGCAGCGTATTAAACTGTTTGATCTCCATCTAATATACCATCGATTTGGAAAAAAGTAAGCTTGATGCTGGTGGCGGGTTTTCCAGTGTTCGTGGCAAGTCCGGCGTTTTTCCCGACACGACAAAACCGGTCGTCTGGAAAAATGCAGCCTATAGGCAACCATAGGCCTTGCGTTTTTCGCAGCACTCGTTTCTAATTGCGCTTCGAGTTCCCGCTTTGATCTGACAATCATGTTTCCTTCCGACGACCGCGCTTTAGTTTCATTGTCCGCTGCCAAAGCAGCGGCGCTCGTCATTACGGTCGGTGTCTCGGTAGTACGCGTAGTAGGCGTAGTACCCAGCGCACCGTCGAGGGTCGGAAGAAAGTAAGTCGAAGCGTAGCAAACGACAGATTCCAGAAACCCCCGCCGGTGCGAACCGAGCGGGGGTTTTGCGTTCTAACACCCGCCCGGCAAGACCGGTAACTTGAAAGGAGAGCCCCGTGGCCCAGCAAACAACCGAAACACTCACCGGCGCGCAACTCGTTGTGCGTCTGCTCGAACGACAGGGCGTGCGAACGCTGTCCGGCATTCCCGGCGGCGCGATCCTGCCGATCTACGATGCCTTGTCGCAGTCGGCGCTGATCCGCCACGTGCTGGCGCGCCATGAGCAGGGCGCTGGTTTCATCGCGCAGGGCATGGCCCGGGCGACGGGCATGCCCGCTGTCTGTCTGGCGTCTTCCGGCCCCGGTGCCACCAATTTGCTGACGGCAATTGCCGACGCCAAGCTCGATTCGATCCCGCTGGTGGCAATCACCGGGCAGGTGCCGAAGGCGATGATTGGTACCGATGCCTTTCAGGAGGTGGATACCTACGGGCTGACGATCCCAATCACCAAGCACAATTTTTTGGTTAGTTCAGCCGACGAGTTGCTTGAAGTCATCCCGCGTGCGTTTCGTCTTGCTGCCTCGGGTCGCCCTGGTCCGGTGCTGGTCGATATTCCGAAGGACGTGCAGAACCAGGCCATCGAGGTCAGCGAGTGGCCCGCGCCGGGCGTCGCCGATCCGATGCCGGAGCCTGCGGCCGAACTGATCGGGCGGGCGGCGGTGATGATCAACGAGGCCGAACGTCCGATACTCTATCTGGGGGGCGGTGTGGTGCATTCGGGGGCTTCCGAACTGGCCGTGGCGCTTGCTGAAAAAGCCGGCCTGCCGACCGTGATGACGCTGATGGCACTTGGTGTGATGCCAGTCGATCACGCCTTGTCGCTCGGTATGCTGGGCATGCACGGTGCGCGCTGTACCAACTTTGCACTGGATGAATGCGACCTGCTGATCGCCGTTGGCGCACGTTTCGACGACCGGGCGACAGGCAAGGTTGCGGCCTTTTGTCCGCAAGCGAAGATCATCCATATCGACATCGACCCGGCTGAACTTAGCAAGATCAAGGCCGCGCACGTCGGCATCGCCGGCGACGTGAAGGCTGTGCTGAAAATGTTGTCACCGGAAGTCGAGCCGCAATTGCGCAAGCGCTGGCTGTCGCATGTGGCCAGCCTGAAGGCGGCGCATCCGCTGCGCATGCCGGGAATCGAGGATCCGCGCACGCATTATGGCCTGATCCGCGCCGTCGCCGATTGTCTTGACGATGAAGCGACGAT
>JBIJCY010000381.1:0-2986 GCA_044344385.1 Rhodocyclaceae bacterium
CCGCTGGAGATCGTCCGCCGCGCACCGGACATCATCATCGGCTCCTGGTGCGGCAAGAAATTCCGCCCCGAGAGAGTCGTTGCCCGATCCGGCTGGGCTGATGTGCCGGCGGTTAGCAATGCGCAACTGCACGAGATCAAATCGGCGGTGATCCTCAATCCGGGGCCGGTGGCGATTCGCGAGGGGCTGCCGGCGCTGGTGCGTATTTTTGCGCAGTGGGCTGAATCAGCCTGACGCCACCGCGCTTAGCGCTTTTCTTCCGCCACGTCCGCTGAACGCTGTTCTCCTGCCTTGGTGTTGACTTCAATTTGCTGCGTAAGCCGTGCCGCCGTTTCCTTCGCCTGTTTGGCTTGCTCGGCTTGCAGTTTTGCGGTGGTGGCCGTTGCGGTGGCGACGTCAGCGCCGCAAGCGGTGAGTGTCAACGCGAGGGCGGCGAGAATGGTGGAGCGCATGGCTTTCCTTTCCGGGATAGGTAAATAAATAGCCGGCTCCCCGACTGTAGCGCATCGTAGCTTCTGGAACTAGGCGCGTGCCTTGTTGGTCAAAGGTGCTATGCTATATAAGCGTTGAATTATATTCAAAAAAGGATTGCTATGTTCTGGAAAACCATTGTTGCGACCCTGCTCTGCCTTGCCACACTGGGTGTGCGCGCCGATATTGTGAATGTCGATAACGCTGAGTTGGCGCGTCTTGCCGCCAGTGGCGTTGCTGTGATCGATATTCGTACGGAGGGTGAATGGAAGGAAACCGGTGTTATCGCCGGCAGCAAACTGCTGACTTTCTTTGATGAAAAAGGTCGGGCCGATCCACCGGTCTGGCTGGAGAAAGTGAAGACCGTCGCCAAACCCGATCAACCGGTCATCCTGATCTGCCGCAGCGGTAATCGCACGCGTGCGGCAACGCAATTTCTCGCACAACAGGCGGGCTATAAAACCGTTTATAACGCCAGCGGCGGCATGAATGCGTGGAGCAAGGAGGGTCGCTTGGTTGTGCCACCGAGCACAGCAGTCGCTACGTGCGCTGTGGGCGCGCGTTGCTGAAACAGTTTTGATATTTTCTGGTTACGCCTTGTGGGGAGGAAACAGATGAAACGTATTTTGCTGGGAATCGTGAGCATACTTATTGCCGGTCAAGGCCTGGCGGCCGGGTTGACAACCGCCGAACTGGTCAATGAGCGATGTGGCACTTGTCACGGCGCCGATGGGCAATCCACCTCGCCGATTTTTCCTTCGCTTGCAGGGCAAAACCAGGCCTATCTGGTCAAGCAGCTGAAGGATTTTAAATCAAAAAAACGGGTCAGCGAAACGATGGCACCTCAGGTCGTGGATCTTTCTGCCGAGAATATCGACGAGCTCGCGGTGTATTTTTCCAGCAAGCCGGCGAAGGTCAATCGTGTTTCTGACGAAGATCTGTTATCGGTTGGCCGCTACATTTATACCAAGGGCAATAGTTGGTCAGGTGTGCCGGCGTGCGCCAGTTGCCACGGCGAAAAGGCTTTCGGAACGATCATTTTGCCGCGTCTTGCGGGGCAAAATGCGCGCTATTTGCTAAGCCAACTCAAGGAATTCAATCTGCGGACACGCACCAATGACAACGAAGTGATGCATCTGGTGGCCTCCCGCCTGACCGAAATGGAAACCAAAGCAGTGACCGACTATCTGTCACAAATGCAGTGATGGTCTTCCTGTTTAGTAGGCCGTTATTCCAGGCCTTGCTTAGGCAAGAAACAGCCGGGCGGTGGCTTCGGGGTTGGATGGGAAGTAGAGGTGCATGTAGCTCGCCGTCAGCCGCTGACGGCGATAGATGGCCTCGCCCGGACGACCGTCGGGGCGGATCGCCTGCGCCAAAACTTTGAGTGGTGTTTCTGCGCTTGAGTAGTGAAAAGTATGGCCGCGCAGTGTGCCTTCGGGCAGCACCACTTCCTGCAGGCCAAGCGCAGCGAGCTTTTTTTGCATCGCTACCCGCCCCGGCAGGAGACCGCCACCGGCTTGGCTCTGGCCGTCAATATCGACCAGCGTGTCGAATAACGACATCATGCCGCCGCATTCGGCGAGTAGCGGCTTGCCGGCAGCGACGTGGGCGGCGAGCGTTGCCCACAATTCGCGATTGTTGGCCAGTGTTGCTGCATGCAATTCGGGGTAGCCGCCGGGTAGCCAAACAGCGTCACAGTCGGGCAGCATCTGGTCGGCGAGCGGTGAGAAGAATTCGATGCGGGCACCGAGGGCAGCGAGGCAGTCGAGGTTGGCCGGGTAGAGGAAGCAGAACGCGGCATCGCGGGCGATGGCAATAGTCTTGCCGGCGAGCAGGGGTGGCAAGCTGGGCGCAGTAACTGCTGCAAATGCAACCGGTGGCGGCAGTGCCGCTGCAGCAGTTGTTGCCAGCAAGTCGGCCATGCGGTCAATACGTTGTGCGAGGTCTTCGATTTCGGCGGCCGGCAGCAGGCCGAGATGGCGCTCCGGCATGGCCGCATCGGCATCGCGCGGTAGGTGCCCGTACCACGCGATGTCGGGCGGCAAACTCTTTTCCAGCAACTCGGCGTGGTAGGCGCTGCCGACGCAGTTGGCAAACGCGGCGTTGACTGGCGTGCCCGGCCGGTAATGCTTGAGGCCGTAGGCGATGGCGCCGAAACTGGTGGCCATCGCGGAGCCGTCGATCACGGCGAGGATCGGGATGCCGAGGCGTGCAGCAAGTTCGGCGGCCGACGGCTCGCCGTCATAGAGCCCCATGACGCCTTCGACGAGAATCAGGTCGGCGCCCTGCGCCGCTTCGGCCAGTCGCCAGGTGGCGTCGGCCTCGCCGCACATCCACAGATCGACGTTGTAGCAGGGCGCGCCGCTGGCAATGGCGTGAATCTGCGGGTCGAGGAAGTCCGGGCCGCACTTGAAGACGCGAACCTTGCGGCCCTGCCGCGCATGCAGGCGGGCGAGCGCGGCGACGATAGTGGTCTTGCCCTGACCGGAGGCGGGAGCAACGACGAGCAGAGCCG
>JBIJCY010000077.1:0-10743 GCA_044344385.1 Rhodocyclaceae bacterium
GGGGTGACACTTTCTGCAACCGGACCAGCGGCTTCGCTGGGGATCCCTGAAAAGAATACTTTTGCCTTGATGCCAACGACCATTGGCGGTCAGAAAGTGAATTACATCGTTCTGGACGATGCGTCCGATACGACCACGGCGGTCAAGAATACGAAAAAGCTGATTGCTGAAAACAAGGTTGATGTGATCGTCGGTTCAACGATCACCCCGAACTCGCTGGCAATGATTGACATTGCTGCCGAGGCGGAGACGCCGATGATTGCCATGGCTGCTTCGGCGCGCATCATCGAACCGATGGACGCCAAGCGCGCCTGGGTTTTCAAGACGCCGCAGAACGACGCGCAGATGGCGACCGCCATCGTCGAGCACATGACCAACAACAATGTACAAACGGTCGCCTATATCGGCTTTGCTGATGCTTACGGCGAAGGCTGGTGGAACGAGTTTGCGAAAATCGCTGAAGTACGCAAGATCAAGATTGTCGGCAATGAGCGTTTTAATCGTGCGGATACCTCGGTCACGGGCCAGATCCTGAAAATTCTTTCGGCCAAGCCCGACGCCGTACTGGTTGGCGGCGCCGGAACGCCTGCCGCACTGCCGCAGAAATCGCTCAAGGAAAAAGGCTACAAGGGCATCATGTATCAGACGCACGGTGTCGCCAACGCTGATTTTTTGCGTGTTTGCGGCAAGGACTGCGAGGGTACTTTCCTGCCCGCCGGGCCGGTATTGGTGGCGGCCCAGTTGCCCGACAGCAACCCGATCAAGAAGGTTGCCCAGGAGTATGTGACCAAGTATGAGGCAGCGCACGGCAAGGGTAGCGTGTCGACTTTTGGTGCACACGCGTGGGATGCCGGCAAGTTGCTGTCGAGCGCCATCCCCGAGGCGTTGAAGAAGGCCAAGCCCGGTACCCCGGAATTCCGCAAAGCGCTGCGTGACGCACTGGAGAACACCAAAAATCTGACCGCAACACACGGTGTTTTCAACCTCAGTGCACAGGACCACCTCGGCTTTGACCAACGTGCACGCGTCATGGTCAAGATCGAAGGCGGCACCTGGAAGCTCGCGAAGTAATTGTTTCCTCGCCCTGAACGCCCTGTTTTAAGGGCGCTCAGGGCCGTCGCTTCAGCCCCCTGTTTTTGCTCGGCCGGGAAAGATTTTTTCTGGCAAGCCCCCCGCATCCGGTTTCGTTCGGCGCTATGGACCTGCGGGGTACTGATTGGAATAAGGTTTCATGGATCTGCAGATTGCGTTACTGCTTGCCCAGGACGGCGTCACCAACGGCGCCGTTTATGCGCTATTGGCGCTGGCGCTGGTGCTGGTTTTTGCCGTCACCCGGGTCATTTTCATACCGCAGGGTGAGTTTGTTGCTTTTGGTGCGCTGACGCTGGCAAGTCTGCAGTCAGGAAAGCTACCCGGAACGCTCTGGTTGCTGCTTGGCATGGGTGCTGCGATCGCCGTCATCGAAGTGACGTCGGCGCTGCGCAACCGCCACTTGCGCCGCATCCCTTCGATTCTCCTGCTCAATTGCGGTGTTCCGCTGATGCTCGCCGGCATCCTGTTTGCCGTTTCGCCAGCGACCCTGTCTTTGCCGGTACAGGTTTTTCTTGCTTTGATCCTTGTTGTTCCCCTGGGGCCGATGATCTATCGACTTGCCTATCAGCCAATCGCCGAAGCTTCCGTGCTGGTGTTGCTGATCGTCTCGGTGGCCGTGCATGTGACGTTGATCGGTCTCGGCCTGCTTTTTTTTGGCGCCGAAGGCTCGCGTACGCCGGCCTTTACCGACATGAGTTTTGAACTTGGCGACGCGCTGCTGCAAGGACAAACGGTGCTGGTTATCGTGTCGAGTGCCGTTCTAATTATTGCCCTCTATTTTTTCTTCGAGCGGACAATTTACGGCAAAGCATTGCGTGCCACGGCGATGAATCGCACCGGCGCGCGCTTGATGGGCATCTCGGCGATCATGGCCGGCAAGCTGTCATTTACGCTGGCGGCACTGATCGGCGCCTTTTCCGGCATCCTGATCTCACCAATTACCACGATCTATTACGACTCGGGTTTTCTGATTGGCCTCAAGGGATTCGTCGGTGCCATCATCGGCGGTCTTGCCAGCTATCCTGTCGCTGCCGTTGGCGCAATCCTTGTCGGCTTGCTCGAGTCTTACTCGTCGTTCTGGGCCAGTGCTTTCAAAGAAGTGATCGTCTTTACCTTGATCATACCGGTGTTGCTCTGGCGTTCCTTGACCACGCGTCACGTCGAGGAAGAGGAGTGATGGGAATGGGCAATTTCCGATTTCTCTTCGTTTTTATTGTTGCGTTGGCGCTTGGGCCGCTGGTGCTGCCCGAGTTTTATGTCACTTTGCTTAATTACATTGGCCTCTACGCCATCGTCGCGCTGGGGTTGGTACTGCTGACCGGCGTCGGCGGACTGACCTCGTTCGGGCAGGCGGCCTTTGTCGGTCTGGGTGCTTACACCACCGCTTATCTGACGACCGTACACGGCGTATCCCCGTGGCTTACGCTACCGGCCGGTCTGGCCGTCACCGCTGTCGTGGCGCTATCGATTGGCCTGATTACGCTGCGTCTGTCCGGCCACTTTCTGCCGCTTGGCACCATCGCCTGGGGAATCAGTCTCTACTACCTGTTTGGCAACGTCGATTTCCTCGGCGGCCACACCGGCATTTCCGGTATTCCGACATTGCACCTCTTCAGCTTTGAGCTGAAATCCGGTCGCGAATTCTATTACCTGATCTGGGCGATGCTGCTGCTCATCGTCGTCGCTACGCGCAATCTGCTTGATTCACGCGAGGGGCGGGCGATTCGTGCACTTAAGGGTGGTTCGCTGATGGCCGAAGCAATGGGCGTTAACACGCCGCGTTCAAAGATCGTGATCTTCACCATTGCCGCGCTTTACGCCTGCCTGTCCGGCTGGCTTTACGCCCACATGCAGCGCTTCGTTAACCCGACGCCGTTCTCGTTGACGCAGGGCATCGAATATCTGTTCATGGTCGTGGTTGGTGGTGTCGGCCACGTCTGGGGCGCCATTCTAGGCGCCGGCCTGATTACCATTCTCAAGCAATGGTTGCAGGACTGGCTCCCGCAACTACTCGGCCAGAGCGGCAACTTCGAAATGATTGTTTTTGGCCTGCTGATGATACTGGTGTTGCATCGTGCCCGTGACGGTGTGTGGCCGATCATCCTGCGCTTTTTCCCCGAACGTGCCGATCGTCCGCGCGTCGCCAAAGCCGTTGCCTTGCCACGCCGCACCATCCCGTTGGCCGGCAGCATATTGCTTGAAATCAAGGACGCGACCAAACGTTTTGGTGGACTGGTCGCCAACAACAATTTGAACTTCAACGTCCGGGCGGGTGAAGTCATGGCGCTGATTGGGCCGAATGGTGCGGGCAAGAGCACCATGTTCAATGGCATTTCAGGCGTTGATCCGGTGACTTCGGGTGAGATTGTTTTTTGTGGCGAGCGCATTGATCGGCTGGCGGCACGTGACATTGCCAAACGCGGCATGAGCCGCACCTTCCAGCACGTACGCCTGCTGCCGACCATGAGCGTGCTGGAGAATGTCGCCATCGGTGCGCATCTGCGCGGCCAGAAGAATTTCATGCAGGCCGCCTGTCGTACCGAGCGCGGAGAAGAGGCGCGGCTGCTGCACGAAGCGGCAACACAGATCGAGCGTTGTGGCCTCGCTGAACATATGTACGACGCTGCCAACAGCCTGCCGCTGGGCAAGCAGCGCATCGTCGAAATTGCCCGGGCACTGGCCGCCGACCCCAGCCTGTTGCTGCTTGACGAGCCTGCGGCCGGCCTTCGCTATCTGGAAAAACAAGCGCTGGCCGACCTCTTGCGCCGTTTGCGCGATGAAGGGATGGGCATACTGCTTGTCGAGCACGACATGGACTTCGTAATGGGTCTGGCTGATCGTGTTGTCGTCATGGAGTTTGGGCAAAAATTAGCGGAGGGCTTGCCCGAAGAGGTGCAGCGCAATCCGGCGGTGCTTGAGGCTTATCTCGGAGGTGTCGAATGAGTCGCTTGAACGACACTAACGAAACCGGGGAAACGCCGGTGGTGCTCGAAGTGCGCGACCTGACGGTAAGTTACGGCAAGGTCGAAGCCTTGCACCACATCAATCTGAAGATCAGGAAGGGCGAGATCGTTACCGTGATCGGCCCGAATGGTGCTGGAAAAACCACTTTGCTTTGTGCGCTGATGGGCTTGCTACCGGTGCGCGGCGAGATTTTTTATCTCGGTGAGCGGCAAGGTGCTGAACGCCAGGTCGAAAAGCTCGTGCGTCACGGAATGACGCTGGTTCCCGAGAAGCGCGAATTGTTCGGCGAGATGAGTGTTTGGGATAATTTGCTGCTCGGTGCTTTCGATCGTTATCGGCTGGGGCATCGCGATGAGCTGGAAACCATGGATCAGGTTTTTGATATCTTCCCGCGTTTACGAGAACGCCGCTCGCAAATGGCCGGCACGCTTTCCGGCGGCGAGCGGCAGATGCTGGCAATGGGTCGCGCGCTGATGGCCAAGCCGAAACTGCTGATGCTCGATGAGCCGAGTCTCGGACTCGCGCCGTTGATCATCAAGGAAATATTCCGCACCGTCGCAGAGTTGAAGAAAACGGGCGTTTCCATTTTGCTGGTCGAACAGAATGCCCGTGTGGCACTACAGGTTGCGGATTACGGCTACGTTCTGGAGACCGGTGAGATCTCGCTGGAAGGACCGAGCAGCGAGTTGATTAACGACCCGCGCGTGATTGAAAGCTATCTTGGGCTGGGGGGCCGGCATTAATTAGTGCCGGCCGGGATTTAAGCCGGGGCACCTTCGCCACGCGCGCCGCCAAGCGGTACGATGGCGATTCCATATTTGCGCGCCGCCCTTTGGTAGAGCTCGCGCGCAGAAACAACCTTGGCGTTACGTATATCCTTGGCTTGTGCCATTTGCAGGTAACGCAGGCCGCGCTCAGCCATGCTTTCGTTCCAGCCGTTGCGTTCCAGTAATGTAAAAATGGCCTTTGTGGCATTGACCAGAAATTGAAGGTTGGGAACGCTATCCGCCGCTTCGATCAGCATTTGCACCGATGCTTCGAGGTCGCCGCTGCGCGCCGCCAGCACACCCCGGTTGTTCAGCTCGACAATTTCCTTGCCAACCTGCGCGAGCATTGCCTGGCCGGCCGCTTCGTTGCCGGTTTTAGCGAAGACGCCCTGAATGTGGGCAATCATGCTGCGGTCTTCGTGGTTTTCTGCCGCTACCTTGCGCAGAATATCCTGCGCGGTTGCATCGTCACCAGTCGCCAGGCAGGCACGCGCCAGATCGACCGATAGTTTTTGTGAGATGCCTTTCTGCTTGCCTTCTGCTTGCAGTGTGTCTTGCAGCACCAGCGCTTTTTCAAGCGCTTGTTTTGCCTTGGCTGGCTCGCCTTCTTTTTCTGCGCACAGGCTTTCCATGACCAGTGCGGCAAATTCACCCTGTTTGCTGCCGCGCCAGTCGCGACGAAGTTCCTGAGTAATTTTTTTGACGCCATCAGTGTGGCCCCGGTCGAGCATCACGCGCGAAAGATTGGTGTAATCATCGAGATTCATGAGCGACGATCCGCGATGACGATCAAGGACTTTGCCATAGGCTTTTTCGGCTGCGTCCAGGTCATCGTTGCGTACGGCGACGTCGCCGACCATGCGTTGCCGGGTTGAGTTTTTGGGCGAAATTGCAGCGGCTTGCTGCAGCATCTCCTGCGCTTCGGCAAGTTTCCCCATCTCCTCGCGCACGCCAGCCACAAAATCGTAGGCGGCCAGAAACTCAGGAAAATCTTCAACAATCGATTCGCCAAGCGCTTCTGCTTCGGCAAGTTGCTCCTGCCCGCGGAGGGCAACCGCCAGCCCCATGCGCGCCCACGGCACCATCCGGTTTTCCAGGACCTGTTGGTACACCTCCTGCGCTTCGTCGTAGCGGCCGAGCGCATTCAGTATTTCGCCCTTCAGGCGCAATGTGTCATAGAGAAAGCCGCCGTCGCGTGCAATCAGTCCTTCGCAGGCAGCCAATGCCTGAACAAACGAACCATTGTCGAGATGTTCGTAGACTGGTCCGAAAAACTTCTTTTTGTGTACGGCGCGTACCAGCCGGCCCTGTAACTGCTCGGCGGTAAATGGTTTGATCAGGTAATCATCCGGGCCGAGTTCGGCAACCGAAACCACGTTTTGGTAGGCGCGTTCGCCGGTGATGATGATGAACACTGTGGATAGTGAAATCAGATGCCGTTGGCGCAGTTCTTCAAGAAGCTGCTGTCCATCCCGGCCATCATCCAGAATGTAATCTGAAAGAACGATATCGAAGCGGTTTGCATTGACCTGGCGCATCACTTCGGCGGTGTTTCCCGCGTTGTGTACGGCCGTTATGTCGAGACTGGAGAGCATGATGCGCAACGAATTGCGCGCACTGGGGTGTCGATCAACGAGCAGCACCCGCTTGCTGCCAAGTTCCTTGTTGAGGCTACGTAGTAATTCGGCGGTGCTTGTGGGTTCTGGTGTGCTCATGCCGGCAACCTTACGCCGGCATCAGCTGCAGATCAAGCATCGGTGTTGCTTAGCCGCCCGTAAGCAGACGTCCGACAACGTGACCGATGACGACGACGCGTCCATCATTCTCGTCGGATTCAGCAAAATCGGACTCGCTGAGCGTTTCGTCACCAAACAGCGTGTTGTCACAGATCAGACGAATGCTCTGCTTGATACCGCGCTGTGCCCGCCGAACAATGTAGCGTCCCCCACTCTGGAGAACAAATACGCCGTTGGTCTGGATGCGATTGACGCGCGGGTCGTAAATAATCAGGTCACCGTGGTTTACATACGGCGCCATGTCGTCGGTAGCGATCTGCAGCATCTTGATGTCGCGCGGCAAACCCATTGTGCGCAATGTTTCCGGCAGCGTGTACCAGGTATGGCCGTCCTGTGTGTCATCTTCGTGCACGTCAACGACGGCATAGCGCTCGTCGATTACATGCGTACCGGTTCCCCCGTCACCAGCCACCAGTTGCTCAACCGTCGTACACAAAGCTTCGGCGATTTCCGGCAGGCGAAACAACTCAGGCACACCTTCGCCTTTGACCCAGTTGGCCGCTGTGTTCTGGCTGACGCCGAACAATTCGGCGACGGCGATTACCCGGCCATAACCGGAAGGAATCGCGCCGCGCCGATCAAGCGCTGCGTTGAGGTTGTCTGCAAACTGCTTGCGAAAGGTTCTCTGCCGCAGCGTTTTGTCTTCGGAATCGTTGAGCTGGATAACTGTATTCATACAGTGGATTATAGACAAGAAGATCGGGCCGGCGAGATTTTTTGCTTTCGTTTTAGCCAGTTGCGATGAACGGTGTGGGCGTAATGATACAACGCAGCGCGCTGCTGGTCCTGTGCTTGTGTCGCTTCTCCGAATACAGGCTCCGGCCGCCTTACGCCACCGAATTGCGAATCAAATACTCGAAGGCGCTCAGCGCGGCTTTTGAGCCTTCACCCATGGCAATGATGATCTGCTTGTACGGTACGGTGGTTACATCGCCGGCCGCGAATACCCCGGGTAGCGAAGTCTGTCCGCGTGCATCGACCTCGATTTCACCGCGCGGCGAGAGGGCAAGCGTACCCTTGAGCCAATCGGTATTGGGTAACAGGCCGATCTGCACGAAGATGCCTTCAAGGGTGATCTCGCGCGACTCGCCGCTGCTGCGATCCTTGTAGGTCAGACCATTCACCTTCTCGCCATTGCCGATCACTTCGGTGGTCAGCGCCGAGGTGATGACGGTGACGTTAGCTAGGCTGAACAGTTTGCGCTGTAGAACGGCGTCAGCACGTAATGCGCTGTCGAATTCGAGCAAGGTGACATGGCCGACGATACCGGCTAGATCGATCGCCGCCTCGACGCCGGAGTTGCCGCCACCGATCACCGCGACGCGCTTGCCTTTGAACAGCGGGCCGTCGCAGTGCGGGCAGTAGGCAACGCCGCGCCCTCGGTATTCCTGTTCGCCGGGAACGTTCATTTCACGCCAGCGGGCGCCGGTCGATATGATCACCGTCTTGCTCCTGAGCACGGCACCGCTGGCCAATCGTATTTCAGTCAAGCCATTATGCGCAGAAGAGATCAAGGCCTCGGCGCGTTGCAGATTCATGATGTCAACTTCATATTCCTTCACGTGCTGCTCAAGTGCGGCAGCGAGTTTCGGGCCATCGGTTTCCTTCATTGAAATGAAGTTCTCGATGGCCATCGTGTCCAGCACCTGCCCGCCGAAGCGCTCGGCCACCACGCCGGTACGGATTCCCTTGCGGGCTGCGTAGATCGCCGCCGAAGCACCGGCCGGGCCGCCGCCGACGATGAGCACGTCGAACGGCGCACGCGCGTCGATTTTCGCGGCTTCACGGGCTGTCGCGCCGGTGTCGACCTTGGCGATGATTTCCTCAATTGTCATGCGCCCCTGGCCGAAGGGTTTGCCGTTCAGGAAGACGGTCGGCACGGCCATGATCTTGCGAGTATCGACCTCATTCTGAAACATCGCACCGTCGATCATTACACTGCTGACGCCGGGGTTGAGCACTGCCATCAGGTTAAGCGCCTGCACAACGTCCGGGCAGTTGTGGCACGACAGCGAGATGAAGGTTTCGAAATGAAACTTGCCGGGCAGGGCGCGAATCTGCTCGACGAGCCCGGCGTCGACCTTGGGCGGGTGACCTCCCGACTGTAGCAAGGCGAGGACCAGCGACGTAAATTCGTGGCCCATCGGGATGCCGGCAAAACGGATACGTGCTTCCTCGCCGGGTCGGCCGATGGCGAATGACGGCTTGAGCGCGGCATTGCCGTTTTCACGCAGGCTGACCTTCGGCGACAGCGCCGTGATGTCGAGCAGCAGCGCCCGCATTTCCTGAGCCTTCGCGCTGTCGTCGAACGAGGCGACGAGTTCGATCGGCTGCTGCAGTTTTTCGAGGTAGGCCTTGAGTTGGGTCTTGATGGCGGCGTCTAGCATGATGTTTCTCCCTGCTGAAAAATTCTATTCACCACGGCGACACGGCGGGCACGGTGAAAAATCTGTTTTTGCATCTCGCCGTGCCCGCCGTGTCGCCGTGGTTCAATTTCGTTTCAAATCCTGCCGACCAGATCGAGCGACGGTGCCAGCGTGGCATCACCTTCGTGCCACTTGGCCGGGCAAACTTCGCCGGGGTGCGTGGCAACGTACTGAGCGGCCTTGACCTTGCGCAGTAGTTCGGAAGCATCGCGGCCAATACCGCCGGCGTTTACTTCGATGATCTGGATGCGGCCCTGTGGGTCGATCACGAAGGTGCCGCGCTCGGCGAGGCCGGCTTCCTCAATCATCACGCCGAAGTTGCGGCTGATCGTGCCGGTCGGGTCGCCAACCATCGGGTACTGGATTTTGCGGATGGTGTCGGAGCCGTCATGCCATGCCTTGTGCGTGAAATGCGTATCGGTCGAAACCGAGTAGATTTCAACGCCCATTTTCTTGAATTCGGCGTAGTTGTCGGCCAGATCGCCCAGCTCGGTCGGGCAGACGAAGGTGAAGTCGGCCGGGTAGAAGAAAATGACCGACCACTTGCCCTTCAGGTTGGCGTCGGACACAGGAACGAATTTGCCGTCGTGGAAGGCGGTGGCGTTGAATGGGAGGACTTCAGTGTTGATCAGGGTTTTCATGGTGTGTTCTCCTTGGTTTCGGTCAATAAAGTGATGCGACGAGTGAATGGTAGGATGTCGGGCATAATCAATCCAATTGATTGTAATAATTATATTGATAGTCAATGGCTATGTAAGTTGCCGTTACCACCGCTTTCCGTGGTAGGGGCGCGTCTGTGGGGCTTTCGGGACGGCTGAATCGGTCAAAAACCTGTTACGTTTCAGCGAATTGGCGTAAAATCCGCGTCCTTCCAGCTTTTCCAGAATACGTAGACTCCCCATGCAGTATCCCGACCGGTTCGACGTCATTGTTGTCGGTGGCGGCCATGCCGGCACTGAGGCGGCGCTCGCCAGTGCGCGCATGGGCGTGAAGACGCTGCTGCTGACGCACAACATCGAAACGCTCGGGGCGATGAGTTGTAATCCGTCGATTGGCGGCATCGGCAAGGGCCATCTGGTCAAGGAAGTCGATGCCCTGGGTGGCGCGATGGCGGCAGCGACCGACGAAGCCGGCATTCAGTTCCGCATCCTCAATTCGAGCAAAGGTCCGGCGGTACGGGCGACGCGTGCGCAGGCCGACCGCGTGCTGTACAAGCAGGCGATTCGCTCGCGGCTGGAGAATCAGCCGAATCTGACGCTGTTTGCGCAGGCTTGTGACGATCTGATTGTCGAAGGGGATCGCGTGGTCGGTGCCGTCACCCAACTCGGCGTGCGTTTCACGGCGCGTGCGGTGGTGCTGACTGCCGGAACCTTCCTCAATGGTTTGATCCACGTCGGGCTGCAGAACTACACCGGTGGCCGCATGGGCGATCCACCGTCGATGTCGCTCGCCGCGCGGCTGCGCGAACTGCAATTGCCGGTGGGACGCCTGAAAACCGGCACGCCGCCGCGCCTTGACGGCAAGACGATTGATTTCTCGGTGATGGAGCAGCAGCATTCGGACGATCCGCTGCCTGTTTTCTCCTACCTCGGCAACGCAGCGCAGCATCCGCGTCAGTTGCCGTGCTGGGTGACCAATACCAATGCGCAAACGCACGACATCATTCGCGCCAATCTTGACCGCTCACCGATGTATACC
>JBIJCY010000382.1:0-2979 GCA_044344385.1 Rhodocyclaceae bacterium
TGATTCAGGCCGCATCATCGCTGGCGATACCGACCTGCCCCCACCCGAACTGCCGACCCATGACATCCTGCCGCACTTTTCCGAGCTGCCGCAACCGGAAATTCAGACGCGCACACCTCGCACCTACCCGGTGGGGCCGCAGCACTATTATTTCGAGGGCTATTATCGCGGTGAAACAATCCGCGGCGTACGCTTCCACCCGGCCGTCGAAGAACATGGTTTTTACGTCACCGTTGCTGAAACGCTGGGCAAGCGCCGCGAGGCCATCGGCGATTTGTTGCTTGGTTTTGGCGTTGCGGTACTGCTCGTTCTGGCGGCATTTGGCGCCGTCGTGCACTACGGCATCCCCTCCGGACTGGCATCGCTGCGCGACCTGGAAAAAGAACTTGCCGGACGCTCCGGGCAGGATCTTGCACCGGTTGATCTGACCGATGTGCCACTTGAAATCCGCGAGGTCGTACGTGCGCTCAACGCCCTGCTCACACGCCTGCGCGAGGCCAATGCGGCGCAAAGGGAATTTCTGCAGGATGCCGCGCATCAACTGCGCACCCCGCTCGCCAGCCTGCAAGTACAGATCGAATTGCTGCACAGCGGGCAGAGCGACCCAACCGCGTCGAGAAACCTGCGCAAATCGGTAACCCGCGTAACGCGACTGGCCAATCAGTTACTGGCGCTGGCCAGAGCCGAAGCAGGCCATCATCTGATGACCAATGCCTCATCGGTAAATCTGGCCGAAATCATCGACGACATGCTTGAAGAATGGCTACGCATCGCCGATGAAAAAAACATCGACTTTGGCGTGCAACGCGACGCATCGACCATCACCGGCGACCCAACCCTGCTCAGGGAACTGATCGCCAACCTGGTCGACAACGCACTCAAATATACGCCGGCAGGCGGGCAGGTAACCTTGCGTTGCGAACACGTTGGCGACAGGGTGGAAATTGATGTCAGCGATAACGGGCAAGGCATCCCGGAGCATGAGCGTGAGCGCGTTTTCGAGCGTTTCCACCGGCTATCGGACGCCATGGCCAGCGGCAGCGGACTGGGCCTGCCGATTGCACGCGAAATTGTTGCCGGACACCACGGTTCAATCGCCATCACCAATGGTGCGGACGACAAGGGCACGTGCATGCAGGTGCGCCTGCCAAAAAAACCATCAATCGCGCGGCACTGCGCGAGGTCGCCCAACACCCATCGGGATTAAAAAACGGCTTTTGATTGCGCCTATTGAGAGAAGGGGCGGTAGAACACCGCTCAGGCCTTCTTGCGTTTAGCCGCGTGCAACCACGCCGCGTTAACACAGTGCGAGCGCTCTCCCAGCTTGACGTCGTACTTCTCAACGGCAAACAGGCACAAGTCCATTCCCTTGCTGTCGATATGGGTCACCTCCGAGAGATCAAGCTCGGCCACCCCTTTGGTCAGGCTGTACATGAAATCAACCGTCAAGCCGCTATTCAGGCCACCGACAATACGCATCACCTTGCGCCCATGCAGGTCATGGATGCTTAGCAGGGAAGCTTTGCCGGAAGCAAGCGCGCCGTCGATCGCCTCCTGAATCAGGATTTCACTGATCGGACCGGCATGAAAGCGCGCGCTATAAAGCTCACCGACCTTGCTCACCACCGTGGCTGGCATATCAATGAGCTGCGAACCAAAAACCGAAAACTCACAACCAAAAACCTCGCCGGTTTTCAGGGGGATGTCCGATGACAGCATCAGGCCGCCGAGCGAAAGGTTCTGCAACTCACCTTTGCCGCTTTGGCCGTTCTGACCGACAAAAATAGTCGGCGGCGAGTTGAAACGGATTCTCTGGTGGCGACGCTGTTCGCTCATAATGCTTTCAACTGACGATCAGTAAACGGTCGGATAATTTTTAATCTTACCAACTTCACCAGGCTATGGCGCAACTAATTCCATCCAACACTCTATCCGACACGCCCTCGGCCACCCCCTGCAGCAAGCAAGGCCGTCACGCGCTTCTCATCGCATCGTTTGCCGTACTACTGAGTAGCGCAGCACCTGCAACAGCCGCCACACCGCCACCCGAAGTCAGCGCAGCGCTGAAGGAAGCAGGCATCGCGGCACGCAGCCTGTCCATTGTTGTTCAGGGGGTCGATGCCGAACAGCCGCTGATCAGCCACAACGCAAAACAGCCCATGAACCCGGCATCGGCGATGAAACTCGTCACCACCTACGCCGCGCTCGAACTACTCGGCCCGGCCTACACCTGGCGTACCGAAGCGCTCAGCGAAACACCGCCGACCGCCGGCCGCCTTGAAGGCAACCTCTACCTGCGCGGCAGCGGCGACCCCCGCCTGGCACTCGAACAATTCTGGCTGCTGCTGCGCCAACTGCGCGCACGCGGCGTCGGCGAGATTGGCGGGGATCTGGTGCTTGACCGCAGCGCCTTTGCCCTCCCACCACACGACGCAGCCGAGTTCGACAACGAGCCGCTACGCCCCTACAACGCCGGGCCTGATGCGCTGCTGGTCAATCTCAAAAGCCTGCGCCTCACCCTGCAGCCGGACCCGGCCAAAAAATCCGTGAACGTCATCGGCGAAACCCCCAGCGAAGGTTTGCGCATCGTCAACCGCCTGACACTCGGCAACGATACCTGCGGCGACTGGCGCGAAAAACTCAAGCCGACAGTCAATGGCGACACCATTGAACTGACCGGCAGCCTGCCCGCCGCCTGCGGCGAAAAAGCGCTGAACCTCTCACCGTGGCCGGCCGACGTGCAGATCGAGCGCCTGTTCCGCAGCCTCTGGCGGGAGCTTGGCGGCACCCTGCGCGGACAGGTCCGCGACGGCAAGACGCCGGCCGCAGCACAAGTTCTTGCCGCGCAGGATTCGCCCGCCCTCGGCGAAGTCGTTCGCGAGATCAACAAATACAGCAACAACGTCATGGCACGCCAACTGTTCCTGACGCTGGCTGCCGAACGCCCCGCCTCACCCGACGGCGCGCGCCGCCGCATCA
>JBIJCY010000078.1:0-10672 GCA_044344385.1 Rhodocyclaceae bacterium
CACATTGCGCACATTCGTAACAGCCCGGCCGCCTCGCTGTCCGGTGGTGAACGGCGGCGCGTTGAAATTTCCCGTGCGCTCGCCACCGAACCGCGCTTTATCCTCCTCGATGAACCTTTCGCCGGCGTGGACCCGATCGCCGTGCTGGATATTCAGAAAATCATCCGTTTCCTCAAGGAACGCAACATCGGCGTACTGATCACCGACCACAACGTTCGCGAAACGCTGGGTATTTGCGACCACGCTTACATCATCAACGAAGGTGGTGTGCTTGCCTCTGGTCGGCCAGACGAAATCATTTATAATGAAAGCGTGCGAAAAATCTATCTGGGTGAGAACTTCCGCCTCTGAATCTGCCGGCCACTCTTCTAAAAACGTAGAATAGAAGCGGGAAAACCCTTCCTCCTCCCCGACCGGCGGCCGACCAGGCTCCGAAAATGAGACCAACCCTCCAACTAAAGCTCTCGCAGCATCTCGCGTTGACGCCGCAGCTCCAGCAGTCGATCCGCCTGCTGCAGATGTCGACGATCGAACTCGAGCAGGAGTTGGAGAAGTACGTTTCCGAAAATCCTTTGCTCGAACGCGAGGAAGTCGAATACGCCCCGACACTGCCACAGCCGGGATCAAACGAAGCAGAAGTTGCGGCTTCGGCTTCGGAAAAGCCGGAACCCGAACCTGTCGCCGAACCCCCGTCATCGGCTGACGAAGACAGCTGGCTCGGCGAAGAAGGTTCTTACTCATCGTCCACCGGCTCTTTTGACGACGACGATAACGAATACCAGGATGTGCAGGCAGCGACCACCTCGCTGCGCGAGCACCTGACCTGGCAGCTCGGTTTGATGACCATTCCCGAACGAGACCGGACACTGGTTCAATGCCTGATCGAGGCGCTTGATGACGATGGCTACCTGACCCAGTCGCTTGAGGAGTTGGCAGAAACCTTGCCGGCTGAACTGGAAATCGAGCCCGAAGAATTGCAGATTGCGCTCCGGCACCTGCAGTACTTCGATCCAACGGGCGTCGGCGCGCGTAACGCGCAGGAATGCCTTGCCCTTCAATTGGCGATTTTGCCCGCCGACGAAACCCAGATTCTGTCACTGAAAATCGTACGTGAACACCTGACACTGCTTGCCGGCCGTGACTTTGTTAAACTGAAAAAGCTTACCGGCTGCGATGACGACGCACTGCGCGCGGCTCAGCTCCTCATTCGCAGCCTGAACCCGCGGCCCGGCGCCCAGTACACGGCGCTTGCAGCGCGCTATGTCACACCCGATGTGGTGGTGCGTAAGCTGCGCGGCCACTGGACAGTGAACGTCAACTCCGACGCTTTTCCTCGCTTGCGTATCAATAGCCTGTATGCCCAGATACTTTCCAAGCAACGCGGCTCGGGCCTTGCCGGCCAGTTGCAAGAAGCTCGCTGGTTAATCAAGAACATACAACAACGGTTTGACACCATCCTGCGGGTGGCGCAGGCTATCGTTGACCGACAACGCCAGTTTCTCGATCACGGCGAAGTCGCGATGCGTCCTCTGGTGTTGCGCGAGATCGCCGACATCTTGGGATTACATGAATCAACTGTTTCGCGGGTGACGACCCAGAAGTATATGGCGACGCCGCGCGGAATTTTTGAACTGAAATATTTTTTCGGCAGTCACGTCGCCACCGAAACCGGTGGTGCGTGCTCGGCAACCGCTATCCGGGCACTGATCAAGCAACTGATCGGTGCCGAAGAGCCGAAAAAACCGCTTTCGGATAGTCAAATATCCGAAGTTCTTGGCCAGCAGGGGATTGTTGTTGCACGGAGAACGATTGCAAAATACCGTGAGGCACTCAATATTCCGCCGGTCAATTTACGCAAGTCCATTTAAATCAAAGGAGCCACACCATGAACCTGCAAATCAGTGGACACCACCTTGAAGTCACGCCGGCCATTCGCGAATACGTCACCGGCAAACTCGAGCGGGTCACCAGTCACTTCGACAACGTCATCGGCGTGAATGTGATTCTTTCGGTGGAGAAGCTGAAGCAGAAGGCTGAGGTCACCGTTCACCTCCCGGGCAAGGATGTTTTCGTCGAAGCGATCGACGAAGATCTCTACGCTGCAGTGGACAACCTGGTCGACAGGCTTGAACGGCAAGTCCAGAAATACAAGCAAAAGCTTCAGGATCATCATCGCGGCGAAAAAATTGCCGACCACATTGTTACTGACTGATGTCGCAGCGCGGCGGGGTTGGCCTTGGCCTTCCCGCTGCACCGGCGGTACTCACCCGGGCAGTTTTTCCCACCTTCACGTTTCCGGTTTCCGCGTCAAATGAGCCAGATCGAAAAACTCCTGCCCCTCGAAAACATTGCCCTCGATCTCGACGCGAGTAGTAAAAAACGCGCCTTTGAGCAAGCAGGGTTGCTGTTCGAAAAAAACCAGGGACTCGCTCGCAGCATCGTGTTTGACAGCCTTTTTGCGCGCGAAAAACTCGGCTCGACTGGGCTCGGGCAAGGCATCGCGATTCCCCATGGCCGTATCAAGGGCCTGAAAGAAGCAACCGGCGCTTTTCTGCGCCTGGCCGTACCCGTCCCCTTTGATTCCCCGGACGGCAAGCCGGTATCTATCCTGTTTGTTTTGCTCGTCCCCGAACAGGCCACCGAGCAACACCTGCAGATTCTTTCTGAACTTGCCCAGTGCTTCTCTGACCGGGCCCGGCGCGATGCGCTGGGTACTGCGCCCGATGCAACGGCGGTTCGGCAACTTTTCGCAAGCAAAGAATAGCCACCATGCGCCGATTCAGTGTCGCGCAACTGTACGAAGATCATCGCGAAAAGCTTCGCCTTTCGTGGATTGCCGCGGTGGGTCTCGATCGACAGATTGAACTCAAGGAACAGGGCAATTACGGCGCTGATGTCGTTGGTCACCTTAACCTGATTCACCCCGAACGCCTTCAGGTCATCGGTAAAGCCGAACAAACCTGGGCGTTACGCGTCAATCCGGCGCGCTTCCAGCACCAGATCGATGAACTGATGGCGGCAGAGCCGCCGGCACTGATTTTTGCCGACGATCTTGAAGCGCTGCCGTTGATCAAGGAGGCTTGCGAAGCGACAAAAACCCCGCTTTTTGTCAGCCCGAAGCCCTGCTCGGCAGTGATTGACCTGCTGCGCATCTATCTCTCACGACGGCTTGCCGACACGGCCTCGGTGCACGGTGTGTTCATGGATGTCTATGGCATGGGCATTCTGATCACCGGCGATTCAGGCGTCGGCAAGAGCGAGCTCGCCCTTGAGCTTATCTCGCGAGGCCATGGACTGGTCGCCGACGATGTGGTCGAGCTGGCACGCATCGCGCCAACCACCATCGAGGGGCGTTGCCCCGGCATGTTGCGTGACTACCTTGAAGTCCGCGGCCTTGGTTTGCTCAATATTCGCACGATCTTTGGCGAAACCGCCTCGCGGCGGAAAATGAAACTCAAACTGATCGTCCACCTGCAAAAGCCGGTGGCCAGCGCTGATGCGCCACGATTGCCGCTCGACGCGCAGACACAGGAAATTCTCGGCATTCCGATCCGTAAGGTCGTCATCCCGGTGGCTGCTGGACGAAACCTTGCCGTTCTGCTGGAAGCCGCCGTTCGCAACAGCATTCTTCAGCTCCGCGGTATTGATAGCATGGGCGAGTTCATCAATCGCCAGCAGCAGGCTTTGCTTGACGACGACATATAAATACAGGCTATAATCAGCCGGCTCTTACAACCCTTGGAGAATTTTCGATGAAATCCACGATCGCCCTGTTCGCACTGGTCATAGCATTCGGAACAAGCAGCGTTATTGCTGCAGAAGAAGCCAAGAAGGAAGCCTCGCCCGCACAAAAGGCCCAGCAGGAAAAAATGAAAGGGTGCAACGCTGAGGCGAAAACGAAGGCACTCAAGGGTGACGAGCGGAAGAAATTCATGAGCAGTTGCCTTGGCGGCAAAACTGAATCCGCCAGCGCTTGCGCAGCAACCGCTGGCGAGAAAAAATTAGCCGGCGCAGCGAAGAACAGTTTTATGAAGAAGTGCGAAGCTGATGCCAAGGCACCGGCGGCGGCCGCCCCGGCTCCTGCCCCGGCTGCAGCCCCTGCACCGGCGCCTGCTGCCCCAGCTGCGAAACCGGCAAAATAGCCACTCCCTGACAAAGAAGTGCCAGCCATTTGTCGGCTGGCATTTTTTTTGACACAATCGGCAATCCACCTTTTTTCAACGGCGGCTCCTGATGCAACGTATTCTTCTCGCACTTGCGCTCTGCGCGGTTTTCCCGCCAGCCTTCGCCGCCTTCAGCTTCTCCGAGGACGAGAAGCAACAAAAAGAGAGCGACGAGGCCTCGCGTAAGAAAGTCAGCCAGCAACTTGCTACGCCCTGTAAGGACGCCCTGAAGGACCGAAAAATCATGGTGGTGATCGGCGAGCGCAGCAGCAAAGGGATTAGCGCACAACAAAGCAGCTACAGCGCGCATTTCAACTCGATCAACCAACGTTTGCGCAATCTGGGTTTGAAAACCTACACGCAACAGGAAATCACCGCACAAATAGCGCAGGCTGAAATTGATGCCTATTTCCGCAACGACCCGGATGCCGCGCTCAACGCATCCAAGAAGGTGGGAGCCGATTTCATTCTGCGTGGCACGATTTCCAGCCGCACGGCCATGAATCCGGTGTTACGTATTCCTGAGGTCTATATTTATATGGGGTTCACGCTTTCGGCAGCCGATGGGCGAACCATCTCCGACGTCTCAGCCAGTGCTGAATCCTATTCCGGCACGGATACACTGGGTATGGCACTCACGCTGGTTAACGAACAGGCATCCGGCGTTGTCGCAAGGCTTTATAACGATTACTGCCGCAATGCCGGGATCAGCGGCGGCGCCAAAAAGAAACAAACCAATTAATTCGTGAGGAAAACCCAGTGACCACGCCTACCAAATTTCTTGCAATCGCGCTCGCCATCTACGGCGCACTGACTATCTCAACCGCACTGGCTCAGCCAAGCTTCAGCAATCCGTCGCCTACCGCTGGCAGTGGAACATCTGAAACCGCCAATGAAATGGCCGACAAGGCCGTCTACAAGCCGGTCACCTACACCAACGCGGCAAAACCCGGGCCGGCACTGGTGGTCATCCCGGGCGAGATCAAAAGCAATAACGCGAGCTTTACGCAAAAATTCGGACCGAACAATATTGCCGATTTCGCTGAACTGGAACTTGGTAACGCCAATTTCAAGATTCTTGAGCGCGCCGACATGGGCCCGCTACTCAACGAATTCCAGCTTGCCTACACCATGGGCGATCCACAGGCCGCACGCAAGATTCTGCAGAAGGGCAAGTTCAAGACGACCAAGTGGGTCGTCAAGTTCGACATTCTGAAAGCCGAACAGGTCGCACAGGCAGCTTCCGGTTTTGACGGAGGTGCGATTGGTTCGCTCATTGGTATTTTTGGCGGTGGCCGTGGCGGGGCAGCCGGTAACGTCGTTGCCAGTTCAGTGCAGACCGGATCAAGCACCGGCATCTGGATCATCGGCATGCGCTACAAAATCATTGATGCCAACACGACCGAGCAAGTAGCTACGGGTTATTCAGAAGAAAAAATGGAACTCGGCGCCAAAGGCACATCCGTGCTTGGCGTATCGTCCAGCGAATCCGGCGGACTGACGCTTGATTCCCTGGTGCAGCGCCTGATCCAGAAAACCGTCTGGGAAATCGACAACAAGTTCAAATAGATCAGGGTAGGGAAAAATCATGGCAGACCAACCGCAAAAGCTCGGCAAATACGAAATCCGTCGTGAACTTGGGCGGGGTGCCATGGGTGTCGTTTTTGATGCCTGGGATCCGTCAATCGAGCGGCGCGTTGCGCTGAAAACTGTTCGCCGCGATCAACTGGAGGGTAGTGAAGCCCAGGAAATGCTGGATCGCTTCCAGCGCGAAGCGCGAGCTGCCGGCCGTCTCTCGCATCCGAACATTGTGTCTGTCTATGAGTACGGCGAGGACGAAGGGACTGCCTTCATTGCCATGGAATACGTCGATGGTCGTGAACTCAAGGATTACTTCGACAAGAACGAGTGCTTTGCCTTGCCACAGGTGGGACGGCTGATGTCAGAGCTCCTCGATGCGCTGGGTCAGGCGCACGCCAACGGCATCGTCCATCGCGACATTAAGCCGGCCAACTTGTTTATCCTCAATAATGGCCAACTCAAGGTAGGTGATTTCGGCATCGCCCGTATTGAGTCGTCGAATCTCACACAGGCGGGTTCAGTCCTCGGCACACCGGCCTACATGTCACCCGAGCAGTTCATGGGGCAGACCATCGACGGCCGTTCGGATCTTTTTTCGGCCGGCGTCATCCTCTATCAGTTCCTGACCGGCGAGAAACCTTTCACCGGCCAGCTGACGACGATCATGCACAAGGTGCTAAAGGAAGATCCGATTGCCCCATCCGAGCTCAATGTGCAGGTTTCCCCAGCCTTTGACCCGGTGGTCAGAAAAGCGCTGGCCAAACGACCGGATGAACGCTTCCAGAACGCCAGGGAGTTTTCCGCCGCACTGCAGGCCGCCATCGCCGGGGCGCCGGCAACTGACCCAGACGCAACGATGATGTCGACCGACGATCCGGACGCCACTATGCTGGGCGATGCCACCATTGCCCCCAAGCCAGCGCCTTCAGCCGCACCAAAAACAAGCCCTGCGTCCGTACCGCCGCAAATTCTCTCAACGCCTCCCGGCACTCCGTCGCCGGCAGCCAAACGCTCACCTGCGCTGGCTTTTGCCATCGTTGGCGGTCTCGCCGTGGTCGGCTTGGGTGCCGGCCTCTACCTGATGAACAAGTCATCACCGGAACAAAGCGCGGGCAATACCTCCAGCCAGACACCCGCTGCGACCACGTCGACCACAGCGTCAACGGCGGCACCGATTGCCACCGCCCGTCAGAACGAACTGGTGATCAGCGCTGTCGGTTACGCCGACCCGAGCGATCCGCGTTATGCCAATGATCCAGGACTGTTGAAAGCCGATTTGCGCGAGGATGCAAAACGACAGCTGGTGGAAAAGGCGGTTGGCCTCTATGTGCAGTCCGGATCGATGGCGCAGAATTACGACATCTTGCGCAGCAAACTGCTTTCCCGCAGCGGCGATTTCATCGATGCCGTGATCAAGGAAGATCAGCCGCAAACGGGCAAGGACGGCCTGATGTCGGTCACGACGCGCGCCTCGATACGCGTGCGTGAAGTGCAAAAATCACTCAACCAGATGTCACGTGATGAACGTGTAGACTTCATCCGCAACAACGGTGACCCGAAAATCTCAGTGTCGATAGCCACCAGACCTGAAGAAGGTCAGGCACAACGTTCGCCAGTCGCCGAGAATCTGCTCAAGGAACGCATCCAGTCTTTCGGTTTCCGTACCTGGAGCGAAGAAGCGACACAGAAAGGCGCCGATTTCTCGGTTATCGGCGAGGCCAAGTTCAAAAAGCTTTCAGCCACTCTGGCCGCCTCGGGCATTACGATCGAAAAAACCGTCCTGACATCGTGGACGGTCAAGTGTATCGACAAGCAAAGTGGCGAAGAAATCTACTTCAACACGCAAATCCCGGAAAAACAAAGCTGGGCTACCGAGGATCAGGCGCTCGCTGAAATCGGCAAGCTGGTTGGGGAAGAGTTTTCAAAGAACTTCTTCCTGCAGCACTTTCGTTTCGCCGGTCAAAAAGTTCGCTTGAACCTGACGGGTCTGCCCGGCAAGGATACGACACTGCAACTGGTGCATGAAATCACCGGCCTGCGGTCGGTCCTTGACGTCAAACCGGTCGGCGATAGCGCATTTGACCTTGAACTGGCGGGCGGGATGGGTTCCTTGTCCGACCTGGTTTCCGCCACGATCGTACAACCCATCAATCACAAACTCGGTCGCAGTTGCCTGTCGATTGGTACTGTCAGCGGTGGAGAAGTAAGCATTGCACTGGATGCCTCATGCAAAGACGCCGCAGTACTCAGCAAGCTTGACAGCTTGCCGGCAGCCTCACTTTACGATGCGCCACCGGCTCGCCGTAGTGCGGTCATCAAAAATCCGGAAACACTGAAGAAATTGTCGATTTAAGATGGATGCCTAAAAAAAATGGCGGTGCCAAGGCGCCGCCATTTTTTTATTCAACCCCTTGATTACATATGCTCAAACTCGGCACAGTCCGCTTCCGGGCTGCTCGCTGACGCCGAAAAACAGATAACGCCGTTACCGCGCAGGACAACCTCCTCGCGCCGCAAGAATAACTCCGGCTCATTGGCAAAGGTGACGAAGGTGCCGTTGGTGCTTTGATCGCTGAGCACGAATTTTTCGCCCCGTCGTTCGATCTTCGCATGGTGACGCGAGGCACGCCGATCGCGAACAGTCACGTCACATTCAGCGTCGCGGCCCATGTTCATTGATGATTTTTTTTCGTCGAGCATGATGACTTGGCCGGCATAGCGCACACAGAGTCGCGCGCCCAGCCCCCCCTTCACTGCCGCCGGGCGGATGCTGACAGCTTTCATCGTCAGCTCTTCCGACTCCTGCCAGATCACCTCGAAGACATGCAGATCTTCAGCTTTACCCTTGACCGACATTTGATCCAGATCGCGCGTCGACAACTGCAACAAAGGCGATAGTAGTGCCTGCGTCTGGCTGCTGATCAGCACCTGGCCGGCCTTGGCCAGGCCGGCCAGGCGCGCTGCGGTATTCACGCAATCGCCAAAAACGTCACCGCCCTCCTCGATTACCGAACCATGCTGAAAACCAACACGAATTGCCAGCTTTACACCGGACACCGGCGGCAAGTCGGAAATTCGTTGCTGCATTTCGGTCGCGGCCTGAAAGGCGTCATCCGCACTGTCAAATACCGCCATTACTTCGTCACCGATGTTTTTGACGATGCGTCCGCGGAAACCTTCAACGGCACGTTCCATGCGTTTCAGGCAACGATCAACCGCGCGTAATGCCTCGGTGTCACCGAGTTTCTCGTAAAGTCGCGTACTCCCCGAGACATCGGAAAACAGTACCGACAGCATTTTTTCTTTCCTGCCCATGCTTGCCTCATTGCTCGTAAACTCTGTTTCAACACCGAACGGAGCCGACGGCTCGTCTTTGTTACCGCTCATGCTTCCCCCTTTGTATTATTATCAGGTCGCCTCAGCCTGCTTTTTTTGCATATTCCGCACGCGCCGCAGCTTCTGCTTGACCAGCTTCAACGGCATGCCCCATATCCGCCAACACCGAGCCAAGCGCCGTAAGGCACAGCATGACACTCTCTGTGCGGCATGAATAGCCCATCAGCCCAAAGCGCCACACTTTTCCAGCCAACGGCCCAAGGCCGGCGCCAATTTCCAGATTGAAGTCATTCAATAAACGACGCCGTACTTCAAGATCGTTGATTCCTTCGGGGATGAACACCGCATTCATTTGCGGCAAGCGGGCAGCTTCGCGCACGACGAAGCGCAGCCCCATCGCCTCCAGGCCGGCCTTGAGCGCGGCATGGTGATGCAGATGTCGTGCCCATGCGTTCTCCAGGCCTTCCTCACGCAGCAATACAAGGGCTTCATGCAAGGCGTAGAGGCTATTGATCGGTGCCGTATGGTGATAGGTGCGCTTGGCATTGCCCCAATACTCAAGCACCAGATTCAAATCCATGAACCAGCTCTGTACTTTGCGCGAACGTCCCTTGATTCTGGCGAGTGCGGCTTCGGAAAAAGTCAGCGGCGAGAGACCCGGCGTGCACGAAAGACATTTTTGACTGCCGGAATATACGGCATCAAGACCCCACTGATCAACGCGCAATTCGGAACCGCCGAGCGATGTCACCGCATCAACAATCGACAATGCGCCATGGCGTCGTGCGATCGCTGCCAGTGTTTTAGCGTCCGAAGCGCAGCCGGTGGAAGTTTCAGCATGAACGAAAGCGAGCGTTTTCGCGTCGCCATTCGCTTTGAACGCATCTTCAACTTTTTGTGGATCGACCGGCTCACCCCAGGTGTCTTCAACGACAATTGCCGTACCGCCGCAACGTTCAACGTTCTCGATCATGCGCCCGCCGAACACGCCATTGCGACAGACAATCACCTTGTCGCCCGGCTCGACCAGATTGACGAAACAGGTTTCCATGCCCACCGAACCCGGGCCGGAGGCTGGAAATGTCAGCGCGTTTTCGGTCATGAACGCGTAGCGTAGTAAGACTTTCAACTCTTCCATCATCTCGACAAACAGCGGGTCGAGATGGCCAATCACTGGTTGCCCCAGCGCTGCCAGAGTGCGCGGATGAATATTGGATGGCCCCGGCCCAAGCAAGGTACGCAGCGGTGGCTGGAAGGAAGAAATCGGCTTGATGGTTTGAACAGCGCTCATGAGGCGATCGTCTCGCTGGATAGTAAGTTGTGGATCATAACAAAAGCCCGCCCCTCGGGGCTCAGGCAGTCACCACTTGCATGGGGAATGGCTCGGGCAGGGTTAGCTCTTCGCCGAATTGAGGACCATCGAATACCGTATCGCCACCGTCCATTGCCGCCAGCGCCGCACCAACGTGTAGCTCCTTGAAGTCGAACAGGGATTGGTCCGCCAGATGCGACGGGACAACATTCTGCAGCGCCGAGAATACGGCTTCGGTACGCCCCGGATAGCGGCGATCCCAGTCGGCCATCATTTCGCG
>JBIJCY010000383.1:0-2960 GCA_044344385.1 Rhodocyclaceae bacterium
ATGGTTCAGAAACGACGTTGGTATCGAGAAGAATCATTCAAAGCTCATCGGTTCTGCGGGTGACTTGTCACGCTCGATCTCAAGATCGAACCCCCCTGCCTGCCGGCCGATTTCAGCCAGCAAGGAACCCAGCTTGATGCGGCTCTCTGGTCGTACGATGCTTTCAAGAATGGCCCGGACTTCGGCCTCGGTGCTTCGACCAGCCATCGCGGCGCGCACACGCAAAGCACGGTGCGTCTCCTCAGGCAAGTTACGGACAGTGATTGAGGACATTTTGGCACCTCTCCCTAATTGATCTCAATGATTGCATTGTGGTTGCTATGCAATCATTTTGCAAGACGTCGTAAATGAAGGGCCTGTGCTTCAAACCTTCTTGGCGGGGTACCATCACCTACGGTGCAATGCCCTTCGGTTATTGCACCCTACAGCGTCGTAGGGCGGTGGTGCCCCCAAGGGGATTTCCTGCGGGGCAAGGGGAGGGAATCTGTTCCGTGCCATTTCCCAACGAAACACCACACTAGCTATCGCCCGAGATCAGCCCCGTGCGCAAGGCATAACGCACCAGCCCGGCGACTTCATGGATGTCCAGTTGCTTCATCAACTGGCTGCGGTGGGTTTCGACCGTTTTCACCGAAAGCTCCAGACGGCGGGCGATTTCCTTGCTGCCGTGGCCTTCGGCAATCAGCTGCAACACTTCGCGTTGACGGGGTGTGAGCAGCCCGGGCAGCGCCTCATCGCCGCGCAGGCGTTGCACGTAATCGCTCAGCACCCCGCGCGTCAGCGCCGGGCTGAGCCAGGTTTCACCGCGCTGCACGGCATCGATCGCCAATTCAAGCTCAAGCGGCGCCGCGTCCTTCAACAGGTAGCCGGCAGCGCCCCCGCGCAAGGCCTGCCGCACGTATTCATCGTTCTGGTGCATCGAAAGAATGAGAACGCGTATGGCCGGCCACGCCTCGTGCAGCCGGCGCAAAGCCTCCAGACCGTTGAGGTGTGGCATGGCGATGTCCAGCAGCACCAGATCAGGCTGCAACGCCTCGGCCAGCGCCAGCAGCGCCAGCCCGTCCTCGGCCTCGCCGACGACCTCAAGACCGGGGATCGCCTCCAGCAATTTTCGCAACCCGGCACGCACCAGCGTGTGGTCGTCGGCCAGCAGGACACGCAAACACGTCATAGCGACTCCTCGCGCGATTTTTCGCGCAATTGCAACGGGCAACACAGGCGCAGCCGGCTGCCTTGCCCCGGGGTGGATTCAACAGTGAGCCGGCCGCCGATCAGTGCCGCGCGCTCCTGCATGCCCACCACACCCATGCAGGCCCCGGCCAGCGCCTGCCGGCGCATTGCGGCGAGATCGAAACCGCAACCATCGTCTTCAATACAAACCACCAGTGTATCGCCCTCCTGACGCAGCGCAACGGTCACCTGGCACGCCCCGGCATGGCGCACGATGTTGGTCAGCGACTCCTGAACGATGCGGAAGCAGGCGGTCTCGATCTCCGGCGCAAGCCGCGACGGCAGCTTGGCCGCCGCAAAGCCGACGAGCAAGTCATTGCGCGCCCCGGTTTGCTCACAAAGCCAGCGCAAAGCCGGTACCAGCCCGAGGTCGTCGAGCATCGACGGGCGCAGGGCCAGCGCCAGGCGGCGCACCTGCTGCAGCGCATTGTCGACGATGGCGACGTTCTCGGCCTGCAGTTCAGCCGTTGTCGGGCCGCCGATGCGCTCGCGCACCTGCAGGTTGATCTTGATCGCCGTCAGCGACTGGCCGAGCTCATCGTGCAGCTCGATCGCCACCCGCCGGCGCTCGCCTTCCTGTGCTTGCAGCAAGCGCCGGGACAGCGTTTTCAGCTGGACCGCCTGCTCGCGCAAGGCATCTTCGGCCTGCTTGCGCTCGCTGATGTCACGGATCAGGCCAAGCAACATCGACTCGCCCTGATGAACGAAGCGCGAGATGCGCACTTCAACCGGCACCTGCGTCCCGTCCCGGCGAAGATCAACGGATTCGACCGCGTAGCTTTCTCTGCTCTGCGTGGCAACGAGGGCCGCTTCAAATTGCCACAGATGCGCCGGATGCACCCATTCGCGACCGTGCCTGCCAATGAATTCGTCGCGCGCATAGCCATGCATTACGCAGGCCGCCGGATTGGCATCGCGGACATGGCCATCCAGGCCGACCAGCAGGATGCCGTCAGGGGCATTCTCAAACACGGCGCGGAAGCGCTGCTCGCTCTCGTGCAGCGCCGCTGCCGCCTGTTTGCGCTCGCTGATGTCGGTCAGCACAAGGCGGACGACGCAGAGCGCGCCATCGCTCGCCTGGCGTTGACTATCGAGCCGCACATCAAGACGCGAGCCATCCCGTCGCTGCAGCGCCAGTTCGCACTGCAGCTTGTCTGCGCTTGCCAGCACCCCGGCAAGATGCGCATCCCAGCGGCCTTTATCCTCCGCCACGACAAAGCCTGCAAAGGGGCGATGCGTCAGCTTTCTGCGTTCCTGCCCGAGCAGCGCCGCGCCGGGCAGGTTGATGTCGACGATAAACCCCGACTCGCTGAGTGTGAGATAGCCGACCGGGGCCTGCTCATAGAGATCGACATAGCGGTCGCGCGATTCTTCGAGCGCATTCCGCGCCTCGCGCAAGGTCTCGTTCTGCATCTCCAGCTCGAACTGATGTACCTGCAACTCGTGCAGCAACTCGACGGCCGGCCGCGCGCTGCCATCCACAGACGAGCTCGCCAGTTGCGTTTCGGCGGCGCTGCGCAGGTTTTCTTCAGCTTCTCTGGTCATGCTGAGAACATACTCTCTTGTTTGGTTTTGGGGGGTTGGGGTTCTCGGGGGAGGGGTGTTTACACCTGCTTCGGCTTTACCTTTGTCCCAGCTTTACCCCAGCCCCATCCCCACCCCAGCCCTCCCCTTGAAGGGGAGGGAGTTTGAGCCCCCTCCCCTTTGCCCCGCAGGAAATCCCCTTGGGG
>JBIJCY010000384.1:0-2953 GCA_044344385.1 Rhodocyclaceae bacterium
TTTTTGGCGAAACCCATCGCTATCGAAAAGCTGACGACAACGCTGGCGCGCTGGCTGGGAGTGGTGGCAGAAGCGGGAGGGGTGGCGGAAGCAGAAGCAGAAGCAGCCATCACGCCGCAGGACGACGGCCCGCCGGTATTTGACGAAAACACGCTGCTCTCGCAGTTGGGCGGCGACCGGGACCTTGCCCGGATCATCATCGGGTCGGCAACCGAAGATATCCCCAACTACTTCGCGCAGTTGGAGCAAGCGATAGCGGCTGGCAACTGGCAGGCAGCCGAAAGGCAAACGCACACCATGAAGGGGCTGGCGGCACAGGTCGGCGGCATGAAGCTCTCGGCGCGCATGAAGGCGCTTGACGACCACCTCAAGGGAGGCGGGGATACCGACAGCGGCACCGTGACCGATCTGCGTCGGGAATACCAATTACTGTCCGACGCTTTAGGGCGATGGATGGCGTCGATTGTTAAAACAGCACCGGCGCCCGCAGGAAAACCGCTGGCTCTGGATCAGGTCGTTGCGCTCTATCGTGAGCTTGATGCGCTGCTATCACTAAACCAATTCGATGCCGTGGGCCGATTCGCGGTGCTGCAGGAAACCGTCGCCGGTACTGAGGTGGCCGCAGAAGTTGCCCAAGCGGGCCGGCTGATTGCGGAATGCCGCTTTGCTCTGGCACGCGAGCACTTGCAACGAATCGCCGTTCAGCAGGGCTGGGAGAGCAAGACATGATGAGCGATTCGCGCCCCAGGATATTGGCCATTGACGATACGCCGACCAACCTGCTGGCGCTGGGTGCGGTCCTCGGTGACGATTTTGCCTTGCAAGTTGCGACCTCGGGTGCGGCGGGGCTGGCACTGGCCGGGCAATCGGCGCCTGATCTGATCCTGCTTGATGTGATGATGCCGGATATGAATGGGTTTGAAACCTGTCGGCGACTCAAGGCTGATCCGCTGACTCGCGATATTCCCGTGATTTTTGTCACCGCGCTGGATAGCCCCGAAGATGAAACCTTCGGATTGGAAGCGGGTGCGGTAGATTTTATTTCCAAGCCATTAAATTCCGCTGTCGTACGCGCACGCGTGCGCACGCACATCACGCTCAAGCACCAGGCCGATCTCCTGCGCTCAATGTCTTTTGTCGACGGCTTGACGGGTGTCGCCAACCGTCGCCAGTTCGATGAAGCCCTGCAGAGAGAATGGCGCGCTTGTCTTCGCACGGGCACCACTCTGGCGCTGGCCATGATCGATATCGATTACTTCAAGCAATTCAACGACACCTACGGTCACCCGGCCGGGGATGCCTGCTTGCGCGCCATCGCCGCGATATTGGACGGGGAAATGAATCGCTCGCACGATCTGATCGCCCGCTACGGCGGCGAAGAATTTGTTTGCCTGCTGCCGGACATCAATCTGGCAGGTGCTCAAATCAAGGCAGAGCAACTCAGGCAAGCCGTGCATTCATTGAGCATCCCCCATGCGGCGTCGAGCACTGCGCCGGTGGTCACCATCAGCGTGGGGCTCGCGCTTTTTATCCCGACCGACAAACTGACGCCGGAACAATTGGTCGCCGCTGCGGATGCCGAGCTTTACAAGGCCAAGGATGCCGGGCGAAACCGGGTCAGTTGCGCGGCGTGTGGTGAAGTTGAGGCAGCTTGAATGGCTGCTGTAATCAAGACAACGAGATGTAAACCAAAACTTAGACGAAACAACGTGGGGTAGAGAACAATGGAAAAAGACTACACAGTATTTGTTGTCGATGACGACAAGACAACGCGGCTGCTGCTTGAGTCGATGCTTGGCAAAAAGTACACCGTCGAAGCCTTCGACTCAGCCGAAAGCTGCCTCGACAGGCTGGAGAATAAACAACCGAATCTCTTTCTGCTCGATGTCGGCCTGCCCGGCATGGACGGCTATGACCTTTGTCGCAACATCAAGGGTGTGCCGGAAATCATGGGCATTCCGGTGGTATTCATTTCCGGCCATGATGATCTTGAGGCGGTGATGGCTGGCTACGATGCGGGGGGTGAGGACTATATCGTCAAACCCTTCGATATCGCCGGTCTGTCGCGCAAGATCGAAAATCTCCGGCGGATTGAACAAGACAAAAAAGTGCTGCTGGGACAGGCGAGGGATTCGGACGAACTGGCCACGCTGGTCCTCGCCAACCTCGATGAATACGCGATTCTGATCAAGTTCCTGCGTTCTCTGAACGAGTGCAACAGCACTCAGGAAACGGTCGACGCAATACTTCGCTCGCTAACGGCCTTCCGCCTGGAAGGCGCCGTGCAGGTTCGCTTGCGCAATTTCGAAAAAACCTTCAGCAAGGCCGGTGAGAACTGGCCGCTGGAAATTGCAGTGATGAACCACATTCGTACGCTGGATCGCATCTTCGAATTCCGCACACGCTGCGCCTACAACTTTGAGCACATCACCGTTCTGGTCACCAACATGCCGGTGGCCGATACAGATTTGTGCGGCCGGATCAGGGACCACCTCGCCATCGCGGCCGAAGCGGCGGAAGCAAAGCTGATGGCGCTGCAGTCCTTCGCCGACAACGCAAATATGCGTGGCGAGATTCATGGCCTGTTGGAAAACATCGGGCAGACCATGCAGGCCCACAACCAACAGCAGGATCAGGCCCGGCACAACGGCAGCATTTACAGAGAACGGATTCTCGACGATCTCGTCGCATCGTTTGCCCATCTGGGCATGCTCCGGCAACAGGAGGAGGAGATTCTGGAGATGGTTAGGGATCGGTCGAACAACCTGTCTGATCTTTACGACGTTGCCGATGAAACGCAGGCAACGTTTGGCGCACTCAGCGCGAAGCTGGAAGTGATCCTGGCGGCAACGGCAGATACCACGACACCCCATGCCAACGCCGAATCAGGCCTCTGATTAAATCCCCATAAAGGGCAGATCGTGAATCCTAAACTGCAAGCCCGCTTCGAGAC
>JBIJCY010000385.1:0-2947 GCA_044344385.1 Rhodocyclaceae bacterium
ACTTCGTGGTGGTCGATTTTCCCGATCCATCCAACTTCGCCATCGGGAAACTCTACAGTGCCGCCTTCTACCGCCTGCTTGAAAAGCACCTGACTGCGGGCGCGCTGGCCGTCATTCAATCAACGTCGCCGCTCTACGCCCGGCAATCGTTCTGGTGCGTGGTAACGACGCTGGAGAGCGTCGGTCTGGTCACCACGCCCTATCACGCGTTGGTGCCGTCGTTCGGCGAATGGGGCTTCGTACTGGCCGGTCGGCGTGCCTATCAGCCACCGGCTACCTACGCGGTTGATACACGCTTTCTGAGTCCCGAGATCACGCCCACCTTGTTCCAGTTCCCCAAGGACATGGCGCGTGTTGATGCTGAAGTGAACCGCCTGAACAATCAGGTGCTGGTGCGCTACTTCGAAAGAGAGTGGCGGCAGGTGATTCGCTGATTGCCATGAGCCCAAAAAAAATAATTAACCACGGCGAACACGGCGGGCACAGCGAAAAAATGGTATTCGCCGTGCTCGCCGTGCTCGCCGTGCTCGCCGTGTTCGCCGTGGTTTGAGCTGATTTTTCTGAAATGGACCGCCGAGATTTTCTTGCTTCCACGCTTGTCGTTGGCGCTGCTTCGCTGGCCGGTTGCGGCAACCCGTCCGTGTTGCCTTTGCCTCCAGGTGAGCTATACGGCGCTTCGCTCGATATCGGGCACCGTCTACGTGAGCCGAATTTCCCGCCGCCCTCCGAGACGCGCCGCGTGCCGGTGGCGATTGTCGGTGCCGGTGTCGGTGGCCTGGCCGCCGGCTGGAAACTGGCCAAGGCCGGATTCGGCGACTTCCTCATGGTCGAGCTGGAAGCCGAGGCCGGCGGAAACTCCCGGGCGGGCCGCAATGAGGTGACCGCCTATCCGTGGGCAGCGCACTACCTGCCTTTGCCGACACGCGAAGCAACCTCTGTGCGCGAACTGCTGGCCGAGCTGGGCGTGCTGCAAGGTGACCCGCGTGCCGCCCGGCCACGTTACGACGAGCGCTATCTGTGCAGCACGCCGCAGGAGCGCCTGTACCGCAATGGCATGTGGCAGGAGGGCGTATTGCCGCTGGCCGGTGTCAGTTCGGCTGAGCGCGAGCAGTACCTGCGCTTTCACGCATTGATGGAAGATTTCAAACAGCGTAAGGATGGCCAGGGTCGACGCGCTTTTGCCCTGCCAATGGCGCTTTCCAGCCGTGCTTCCGATTTGCTGGCGCTCGACAAACTGAGCATGCGCGACTGGTTGCTCGGCCAGGGCCTCGATTCGCCGAATCTGCACTGGTACATCGACTACGCTTGCCGGGACGACTATGGGACAGGGATCGCCGAAGTATCGGCATGGGCAGGAATCCATTATTTCGCCAGCCGCAACGGCGAGGCGCAGGACGCGAGCAGCGATACCGTACTCACCGCGCCGGAAGGCAATGCCTGGCTGGCGCGCGGCATGGCGCAATCGATCACGGCGCGGGTTGGCGACCGTCTGCTCAAAAACGCGATGGCCTTTCGTGTTGTCGACACCGGCCGGCAAATCGAAGTCGA
Source organism: Rhodocyclaceae bacterium (assembly GCA_044344385.1). Taxonomy (GTDB): domain Bacteria; phylum Pseudomonadota; class Gammaproteobacteria; order Burkholderiales; family Rhodocyclaceae; genus CAJBIL01. The sequence goes on from JBIJCY010000385.1 coordinate 1,549, forward strand.
TCTGTGGTTGCCTGCCGAAAATCGCACACTGCGCCTGATTGCCGATCAGCTGATCTGGGCCGCTCCGCTCTTCCTGCTGCCTCATATTTTTGTCGGGCATGACGCGCTCAAAACGGCAGCGCGCAGCGTCAGCCACGCCCCCTGGCTGGTCGCCAATTTGACGCTCTCCCGTTTTCCCGAAGATCGCACCGGTGCACCGCCCGCCTGGGATAACGTCCTCTACAGCGGCCCCGGTCTGGGTTATGTGGTGGCCACGCATCAGCAGATGCGCGTACGTCCGGCAGCAACCGTGTTCACCTACTACCGCGCCCTCAGTGAAATGACGCCACAGCAGGGCCGGGCGCTGCTCCGAGATACGCCGCGCGAAGTCTGGGCCGAAAAGATTCTCGCCGAATTGGAACGCCCGCACCCGGACATCCGCAGCGTGACGACGCGCCTCGATGTCTTTCGCAACGGCCATGCCATGGCGCGCCCGCTGCCCGGCTTTCTCTCGGACGCTGCCCGCCAGCGTTTCGCCGCCGATGGCGAACGGATTCGTTTCGCGCACGCCGACGTCAGCGGGTTTTCATTGTTCGAAGAGGCGCAATATCGCGGCGTGCTGGCGGCAGAAAGAACACTGCGCCGGCTGGGGCATAAACGGCCGGCATGAATCATGGACTCGGGCGGGCAAGCAGTGATCGATCTGCTCTTTTTTAAATTGTTTCGAAGTGCTTGCCCTGAGGTGTTTTTTTGGCAGCGCTGCGCAGCGCGCCAGATGGCAATCCGCAAAATTTTTTTAGCTAAGAGTGGCGTATTTATTGCGCTGCAGACGAGTTATGTGTTGTAGATCGCCATCTGGAAAGCCTTGCAGGCGAGTTGCAGTTTTGCAGCAAAACCGCGAAAGCTTTTTGTGGGTGTAGTATGACGTTCGGCAGTTGTCGGCCATTACCAGCCGGTCGATACGGCTACCCAATTTAAATAGTTGAGGTATCCTCTGTCCTTGCCGAACGACCGGTTATTGGCGAGCAAATTTGCATCTTCACTGCCTCGACCCGGCCATCAAGAGACAGTCAAGGCCATCTTCCTTTGCTGACGTTCGCCTAGAGCCATTTTTCCGAAGCCGCCATTCACTCTGGTGTTGCCAGGTTAGACGCGGTAGAAACGATATCCATGGATCCCTATCCGGTAGCTCTCTTCGAGATCCCTCCTGCGGCTGTCAAGGGCGTAATTATTGGCTCACGCATGGCACCTGAGCATGTTGCACGCCTTCGTCAGGCCATTCTGTCCAATCCAGAGTTGCACTCCTTGCAAATTCAACGCGCCGTGCCTGATGCCAGTCATTTCCTTCTCCGGTTCGAGCATGACACCAGCCCCTCCATCGAGTGGACGTCCTCCGACGAGCTTCCCTTGCCTGCGGTCG
>JBIJCY010000386.1:0-2936 GCA_044344385.1 Rhodocyclaceae bacterium
TGTACCGGGAAATTAAACGCAGTCCTGATCGTCGCTATCAGCTATTTAGGTGATGAACCTTTGCTTGGAGCGGTTTCGATGGAAATGATGGACTTGGTTCTCCATCCTGCAACGCAGACCTTGTCGGTTAATCCGGCTAGTCCATACAAGGTCAGGAAGCTTCGTTCTCTAGTTCTGATGGATTAATTCTTGCCGGCGAGATTCCTGTTGCAAAAGTACGATTGGTGCAAGCCTGGATTGAAATTCACCGGGAATCGCTGTTGGCGGATTGGGAACTGGCCGTCAATGGCCAAACGCCGTTTGCTATCGAACCTTTGCGCTAGGGTTGATCATGGAGTCCGTCATCCGCGTTTTGCCGCGTGAAAATTTCTTCCTGGAACTTTGGTTCAATACTGGGGATCATCGCCTGTTTGACGCACGTCCTTATTTGAACCGTGGGGTGTTTGTTCGCTTGCAGGATGTCTCTTTGTTCAAGCAGGCATTTGTGGCATTGGACACGGTGTGCTGGCCAGGCGATTTGGATATTGCCCCAGAAGCCCTTTACGACCGCTCGGTGTCGTTGATCCACGATTGAAAGTCTGCAAGACGCAAATATCAGCAGAATAACTGGGCGCTATTGATTTTTTCGAGATTGAGGAAGTTGAATTATGGCGATGACTTTTGCAAATATTGAGTTCGATAATTTATTTGCCAAGCACCTAACCTAACCTGAGCGAGCATAGCCTTATGCCGCGTCGCGCCCGTCTTGCACTTCCCAATATTCCCCAGCACCTGATCCAACGTGGAAATAATCGGCAGGCATGTTTTTTTGCTGACGAAGATTACCATTTTTACCTGGAATGGCTTGCTGAGTATGCCGGCAAAACTGGCTGCCGGATTCATGCCTATGTGTTGATGACAAATCATGTGCATTTGCTGCTTTCTGCCGAGCAAACGGGGGCGGCAGGCATGCTGATGAAGGCGCTGGGTCAGCGCTATGTTCAATACGTGAATCGTACGTATCGGCGTAGCGGTACTTTGTGGGAGGGCCGTTTTCGCTCGTGCCTGACGCAGGACGAAGCGTATTTGTTGGCTTGCCAGCGGTATATCGAATTGAATCCGGTACGGGCTGTGATGGTTGAGCACCCGGCCGAGTATCGGTGGTCGAGTTATCGCGCCAATGCGCAGGGGGAGCCGGACGCGCTGTTACACCCGCACCTGCTCTATTCAGCGTTGGGGAGTGATGCTGCGAGCCGGCAAGCGGCTTACCGTGAGCTTTTTCGGTTGGAATTGGAGCCGGGCCTGCTGGATGAGATTCGCCGGGCGACGAATGGTAACTTTGCTTTGGGAAATGAACGTTTTGCAGGTGAGTTGGCCGCCGTTTTGGGGCGACGGGTTACTCCGGGGCAGTCTGGCAGGCCGCGCAAAAAATAGAGCCAGCGTTTTTTGGAGGCTTGTTTGGTCTGAATGATAGGCGAAAACCGTGGTCTGTCCCCGGTTTTGCCCGATAGGCGAAAACCGTGGTCTGTCCCCGGTTTTGCGGTTTTGCCCGTTTTGGGTTTTCCGCGGTTTTCCCGCTTTTCTGGCTGTCAGGCGCCGAGCTTCAGCTCAGAATCATATTGTCGCGGTGGATGATTTCCGGTTCGTCGATATAGCCAAGAATTTCTTCGATATCTTGGCTGGCGCGCCGGGCGATGCGGCGTGCGTCGCCGCTGCCGTAATTGGCGAGGCCGCGGGCGATTTCGATGCCGTCGGCTGAGTTGCAGGCAACTGCGGCACCGCGTTCGAAATCGCCTTCAATGCCAACAACTCCGATCGGCAGCAGGCTTTTTCCTGCTTTAAGCGCTTTGACTGCGCCGTCATCAAGAATCAGCTTGCCGCTAAGTTGCAGGTGATCGGCCAGCCATTGTTTGCGCGCCGTGAGGGGCGGTGTTTCTGAGGTGAGCAGCGTGCCAATGGATTCGCCGTTGGCGAGCCGGGGCATGATGTCCTCTTCATGGCCGCTGGCGATTACCGTGTGTGCGCCGCTGCGTGCGGCGCGTTTGGCGGCAATCACCTTGGTGATCATGCCGCCACGACCGTATTGCGTACCTGCACCGCCAGCCATCGCTTCAAGCGCGGGGTCGCCAGCGTGCGCTTCGGCGATCAGCGTGGCGCTCGCGTCCTTGCGTGGGTCGGCCGTGAAGAGGCCCTGTTGGTCGGTGAGGATAATCAGGCAGTCGGCTTCAACGAGGTTGGCGACTAGCGCGCCGAGCGTGTCGTTATCGCCGAACTTGATTTCGTCGGTAACGACCGTGTCATTTTCGTTGATGATCGGTACGACACCGAGCTGGAGCAAGGTGCTGAGTGTCGAGCGGGCGTTGAGGTAGCGCTTGCGGTCGGCCAGGTCGTCGTGCGTGAGCAACACCTGCGCGGTGTGCAGGCCGTGTTGCGCAAAAGCGCTTTCATAAACTTGTGCCAGGCCCATTTGGCCGACTGCAGCCGCTGCTTGTAACTCGTGCACCGCGTGCGGTCGTTTACTCCAGCCGAGACGCTGCATGCCGCAGGCGATGGCGCCGGAGGAGACCAGCACCACTTCCTTGCCCGTTTCTCGCAGCGCGGCGATTTGCCTTGCCCATTCGCTGATCGCAGCAAGATCGAGGCCTTCGCCATTGTTGGTGACCAGTGCGGAGCCGACTTTGATGACGAAACGTTTTGCTTGGGCGAGACGGGTCATGATTTTGAACGAGAAAGGTGAGTGACTAAAACTTCGCGGAGTTCGGGTAGATGATCCTTGATAACCGCCCAGACCATTTGAAAATCAAGCCCAAGATATTCGTGAGCCAGGATGTTTCTGAAACCAATGATGCGTTTCCAGCGGATGTGTGGGTAGGCGCTTTCCAGTTCGGTATTGCCAAAGTCCTTGAGGCACTGGCCAATGACTTCAAGGTTGCGTAGTACAGCATCGCGGGTTTTTC
>JBIJCY010000079.1:0-10560 GCA_044344385.1 Rhodocyclaceae bacterium
GGTTCGATTCCAGACTGGATCGGCGCGCACGCCGTGGCGCAGAGCCGCCTGCTCAAGGACGGCAAGATCAATTTCTACTGGACGAGCACGACCAACAACATGCAGGCCGGGCCGAACATCAACGGTGAAATTTATCCGGGCTGGCGTAATCCGGATAATTTCATTGTCGTCTCCGATGTCTACCCGACCGTTTCGGCGATGTCGAGCGACCTGATCCTGCCCTGCGCGATGTGGATGGAAAAGGAAGGCGCTTACGGCAATGCCGAGCGCCGCACGCAGTTCTGGCGGCAGCAGGTCAAGGCACCAGGCCAGTCCAAGTCCGATCTGTGGCAGTACGTCGAATTCTCCAAGCGCTTCACGACCGACGAAGTGTGGCCGGCTGCCTTGCTTGAGAAGAATCCTGAGTACAAGGGCAAGACGCTCTATCAGGTGCTCTTTGCCAACGGCGTGGTCGACAAGTTCCCGCTGACGCAAACGCAGAAGGGCTTTGACAACGACGAGTCGAAAGCGCTCGGCTACTACCTGCAAAAGGGCCTGTTCGAGGAATACGCCGCCTTCGGTCGTGGCCATGCGCACGATCTGGCGCCGTTCGACACCTATCATCAGGCGCGTGGTCTGCGCTGGCCTGTGGTTGATGGCAAGGAGACGCTGTGGCGCTTCCGTGAGGGTTACGATCCTTACGTCAAGGCCGGTGAGGGCGTCAAGTTCTACGGCAACCCGGACGGCAAGGCGAACATTTTTGCCCTGCCCTATCAGCCGGCTGCTGAAGAACCAGATGCCGAATACGACCTGTGGCTGAGTACCGGCCGCGTGCTCGAGCACTGGCATACCGGGTCGATGACGCGGCGTGTGCCAGAGCTTTACAAGGCGGTACCGGACGCGGTGGTCTTCATGCATCCGGACGATGCCAAGAAGCGCGGTTTGCAGCGTGGTGATGCAGTGAAGGCCGTGAGCCGGCGCGGTGAGATCGGTTTGCGCGTTGAAACACGTGGCCGTAACAAGATGCCAGTCGGGATGGTATTCATCCCGTTCTTTGACGAGATGCGACTGGTTAACAAATTGACGCTCGATGCAACTTGCCCGATCTCGAAAGAGACCGATTTCAAGAAGTGCGCCGTCAAGATCGTCAAGGCTTGAAAGGCTGACGTCAATAGCGGTCAAGGCCATCAGGGATAGCCGGAACGGGCCGATCAACGCCCGTTTCCGGCGCTTTCCCGGAGCGCTCTCCGTTATGGCTGAACATCATGTCTGCCGATAGCAACAAACCAGTGAATCCAGTAACTGCTGCCCCGCGTGCCATTACGCGCCGGGGGGCGTCGCCCGCGCGTCGCCAGTTCATTCTCGATGCCGCGCGCACTGCTTGCGGCGTGGGGATGCTTGGGCTCGGGCTGGGTCTTTACGGCAAGCAGGCCAGCGCCCTGCCGCCGCAGGCGATCCGTCCGCCGGGCGCAGGTGCGGAGCATAATTTTCTCGGTGCCTGCATTCGTTGCGGCTTATGCGTGCGCGATTGCCCTTACGATATTCTCGAACTCGCCAAACCGGAAGCGCAGGTAGCAACCGGCACCCCTTACTTTACGGCACGTACCGGGCCGTGTGAGATGTGTGAGGACATACCTTGCGTCAAGGCCTGTCCGACCGGTGCGCTCGATCATTCGCTGACTGACATCAACAAGTCGAAAATGGGGCTCGCCGCGCTGGTTGATCACGAGACATGTCTGAATTTCCTCGGCTTGCGCTGTGATGTCTGTTACCGGGTGTGCCCGGTGATCGACAAGGCGATTACGCTGGAAATGTTGCCCAACACACGTACCGGGCGGCATGCACTGTTTTTGCCGACGGTGCATTCGGAGCATTGCACCGGCTGCGGCAAGTGTGAAAAAGCTTGCGTGCTTGAAGAAGCGGCGATCAAGGTGTTGCCGGCCAAGCTGGCGAAAGGTGCCCTCGGCAAGCACTACCGCATCGGTTGGGAAGAGCAGAAGAAAGCCGGCGGTTCGCTGCTCGACGAGAAAAGTATTGTTGACCTGCCGGATCGAATGCCGGAAGGCATGAAGTTGCCGGGGCATTTTGATCCGGGCAGCAGCGGCACCGTAGTTCCGTCGGCTCCACCGGGAATGTTGGCCTCTCCTGTTGCGCCGGTACCGAGCGCCCCGCCTGGCATGCCGGGCGCCACCGTCGGTCGAGTGCCGAGTCACCCGCCGGGTCTGGGAGGCGGCCAATGAGCGCTATCGTTCAAACGCACCGCACCGGTGCTGAAGCCGTTGCTGCAAAAGGCTGGTTGGGTGCGCACAAGTGGTTGTTGGCACGCCGTTTCAGTCAGCTTTCGATCCTCGCGCTGTTTCTACTCGGGCCGCTGGCCCATGTCTGGATCGTCAAGGGTAATCTGAGTTACAGCTTGACATTGAACACGTTGCCGCTGACCGACCCATATGTTTTATTGCAATCGCTGATCGCTGGCCATCTGCCGGAGAAGCTTGCGCTGATCGGTGCGGTTATCGTTCTCGCCTTCTACTTTCTGGTGGGTGGTCGTGCTTATTGCGCGTGGGTGTGTCCGGTGAATATGCTGACCGATCTGGCCGGCTGGTTGCGTGCCCGTTTGGGCATTAAAGGCAGCGCCCACATTGCGCGCGCCACGCGCTACTGGATTCTTGGCATGACGCTCCTGCTCGCCGGGCTGACGGGGTCGATTGTGTGGGAGCTGATCAATCCGGTGTCGATGCTGCATCGCGGGCTGATTTTCGGGATGGGTGCGGCGTGGACCGTGGTGCTGGCCGTTTTTCTGTTTGACCTGTTTGTGATGAGTCGCGGCTGGTGCGGTCATCTTTGCCCGGTTGGCGCTTTTTATAGCCTGCTTGGCAAGTGGAGTCCGCTACGCGTTTCGGCAGCCAAGCGGAGCGCCTGCAATGATTGCATGGATTGTTTTGAAGTCTGTCCGGAGCCACAGGTGATTCGCCCGGCACTGAAGGGCGAAGACCAAGGTGTCGGGCCAGTGATTCTTGCCGCCAACTGCACGAATTGCGGGCGTTGCATTGATGTTTGTTCGAAAGATGTTTTTAATTTTGGCACGCGTTATGGCAATCCGGTCATCGACCGGACGCGTGCCGCGTCGCAGTCTTCCGCGACGGCTGGTAGTTGAAGTTCGCAAGAAATACTGAAATCATTCTTTGACGTGGAGGGAGCACCGATCATGAACAAGACCGTGAAATTTACCATCGCCGCCGTGGCCACCTGTTTTACTGCCCTGGCCTTTGCAGCCGATAGTACCAAGTCGATGCGCGGCATTGATGTGGCGGCTCCTGACCAGACCGCCGAGACCAAAGCCTATGTCGGCAAGCGGCCGGGAACGCAGGCGCCGGTTGCCCGCACCTTCAGTACGCAGCCGCCGGTGATCCCGCATGCCGTCGAGAATTTCGACGAAATCAATCTTGAAACCAACCAGTGCATGGATTGCCACTCGGCCGCAAACTTCAAAAAGAAGAATGCGCCTGTGGTTGGGCAGAGCCACTTTGTCGATCGTGAAGGCAAGAAATTGGCTGAAGCTTCTGCGGCACGTTACAACTGTGTAACTTGCCACGTGCCACAGGTTGATGCACCACCGCTGGTTGAGAACTCCTTCAAGGGTGATGCGGTGAAGAAAACTGCCGTCAAGAAAAATTGACCGTAGCGAACCGCCGGTTCGGTGGTTCGTATTGTTTAAGGAAGAACGGGGAGCCCAGGCTCCCCGTTTTCATTGGCAGAATTGCTGCCGTTAATAGCGTTGTCGTGCCTCAGTTAATGCGCATGTGCATTGCCGAAGACGACTGCGGCAATGCCGGCCGCGAGTAGCAGGCCATGCCAGCCAACGGACTGGGTCTCGCGTTTCAGGCGCGGCATCAGGTCGGCAATGGCGATGTACAGGAAGCTCGAAGCGGCAATTGTGATGATGATTGGTATCCAGTCGCGGGCGCTGTCCAGCGCGAAATAGCCGAGGATTCCTCCAGCAACCGCTGCCAGACTGGAGATGCCATTCCAGAACAAGGCCCGCCCGCGTTTCCAACCGGCTGCCAGAAGGATCGCGAAGTCGCCGGCTTCTTGCGGCACCTCGTGGGCAATGATGGCAAACGTCGTGCTCCAGCCGAGAACCGGGTCGGCAAGGAAGGCTGCTGCGATCAGGAGACCGTCGGTAAAATTGTGGAAACCGTCACCGACCAGGATCAACAGGGTTTCACCATGAACATCGGTCGTATTGTGCAAATGGTGGTGGCTATGAGTGTGGTCGTCGCACTGTTGATCACCATGGTGTGCGTCAGTTTCGCCGGTGCCGCCGTGCGTGTGGCGCCACAGGGCAAGTTTTTCGAGCATGAAAAAGGTGAGAATGCCGCCCAGCAAAAGAGGGAACAGCCGGTGTGGCGAGAGGCCGCTTTCCAGCGCTTCCGGTAACAGTTTCAGCGTGGCCGTGGCGAGCAACAGTCCGGTAGAGAAACTTACCGTGAAGGTGAGGTACTTGCGTGGCAAGCCGAACATCACCAGCGCCGCGGCGGTGACGCTGAGCAGGCCGCCAAGCAGGCAGGCAAGAACGATCTGGAGAAACAGCGGGGTTTGCATTGGCAGACAGGGGCGGCGGTGTTTCGCCACGAATAGACAGCCGTCATTGAATCACAGCAAGTCGATTAATGCAACATTGTTGCATTTGACGGAGTCCGCTGCCTCTTAGCTCGCCAGATCGTGTTCGCCGCACAGACGCAGCATTTCAGCACGTGTTGCATCGCGCAGACCGACAGCGGCGCTCCAGTCATTGCTTTCAGGCAGAAATGTTTGGCCGATTTCGAATTGCATTTTTCCGAAACGAGGCATCCAGCTCATATCACGTAAAACAAGGCGGGTACCGCGCAAACCGCTGACCACCATCGGCACGCCGGCCCGCGCGGCCGCGACGAAGGCGCCCATGCGAAATGGCTTGAGCCCGGCTTCACGCGAGAATGTGCCTTCCGGAAAAATGACGAGATTTTCGCCACGGCGCAGTGCCGAGACGACTGCTTCGACATCTTCAGCACTTTTCGAAGCCTCGAAGCGTTCGACGAACAATGTGCCAAGCCCGCAAAGAAAAGTATGCATTCGCGGCTGCTCGACAAATTCGCGTTTGGCGACAAAAATATAGTCGAGTTGTGGCGGTAGCATCGCGTAAAGCACCAGCACATCAAAATAGCTGCTGTGATTGGCGAGCAACAGATGCGCGGATTCGGGCAGGTTTTGCAGGTCGCCGGCGCGCACCGGCATGCCGCTTAACACAAGAAAGATTCGTGTTGCCCAATGCACCAGGCGACGCCCGATTGCCGGGCGTTGCAGAATCATCACCAGTGGGCCGACGGGTACGGCGAGGAGTGCGAAAATTGCCCAGCACCATGCGCCAAACATCCAGCGCGTTGTGCGTTCAAGCCCTTCGGTAATTTTGGCGCGCAGCGCTGCCATACCAAGCTGCGCCATTGTTTGCCAGGCGGGCGGGGCCAGCACTCCGATCAAGCCACGCTCATAGGCGTCACGCGAGGCGGCGCGACGGATCTTGCCGCTCGACGTCTTGAGTACGGAATTAGCCGGCGCCAGCACGATTTCATCGGCCGGCATGCCGATCACGTCCACCGCTGCCTCGTTGATTTTCTGACGCAGTGCTTCGCACGTCACGGGGTCGGTTTCACGGGTCTCGGCAAGGACGACCAGTCGCTCACTGGCGTTGGCCGGATCGGCGCTGGCGAAGACGGCGACGCAGCCTTTGCGCACGCCGGCAAGATTGCCGACAGCCTGCTCCAGCTCATAGGGGTATAGGTTGCGACCACCTCGGATGATCAGATCCTTGACCCGTCCGGTGAGGTAGATTTCGCCTTCAACGGTGTAGGCGTAGTCGCCCGAATTGAGCCAGCCATCGTCAAACAGGGCTTGTGTCGCCGCCGGATTGCGGTAGTAGCCTTGCGTCGCCGACGGGCCGCGGAACTGCAGGCGACCGATCTGGCGTTCCGCCAGTTCGCCGCCCGCTGCGTCGACGATGCGAATCTCGTGGCGCGGCAGGGCGCGGCCGCAGGCCGGAATATGCATGCTATCCGCATCGTTTGAAGCGGCTGGCACAGCGCGCTGTTCGCTGGTGAACGCTTCGCGGACGATGGCATCGATGCGCGGCCCGCGTTCCAATGGCGGGAAGGCCAGGCCGACAGAACACTCGGCCAGGCCGTAAACCGGCGTCATGGCTTTTTGCTGCAGGCCGCAGACTGCGAAGCGCGCGGAGAAGGCTTCGAGCGTCAGGGGGCTGACCGGTTCGGCGCCATTCAGGGCGAGCCGCCATGTCGAAAGGTCCAGTCCTTGCAGATCATTAGCGCTGAGTTTTTTCGCGCACAGTTCGTAGGCAAAATTAGGCGCCGCGGAGATCGTTCCGCCGTGTCGCGAGATGGCGGTGAGCCAGCGCGATGGCCGTGCGAGAAAAGAAAGCGGCGATATCAAGACCAGCGGCATGCCGAAGTAGAGCGAGCCGAACCACGCGCCAATCAAACCCATGTCGTGATAAAGCGGCAACCATGAGACGAATACATCATCGCTGGATACGCCGATCGCTTCGCCCATGGCGCGCAGATTGGCCAGCAGGTTGGCGTGGGTGAGTACGACGCCCTTCGGGTCACCGGTGCTGCCTGAGGTGTATTGCAGGAAGGCAATGTCGTCGGGTGCGGCGCGGTAGAGCAGTGCCATCGGCGGCAGATCGAGTTCTTCCGGGGTGACGATTTCGATCAGCGACGGCGCCTCGGCGCGTAACAGTGCGGCAACGCCCTTGGCCTGCGGCACCGTGATGATAAATACGGTTTCAGCATTGGCGAGGATGCGCGCATGGCGGCGCAGGTGATCCTCGATCTGCGCGAGACGGGCGGGTGGGTAGATCGGTACCGGAATGCCGCCGGCCAGCATGACGCCAAAGAAACTGGTCAGGTAGCTGCGCCCGGTCGGCAGCATCAACGCGACCGTCTGTTTCGGCAGCAGGCCGCGCGCGACCAGCCCGGCGGCGATTCGCCGCGCATCATTGAGTAATTCAGCGTAGGTAATCGGTTGCGTCTGCTCGCCTTCGCCGTAGAGCAGCACGTGCGTGCGCTGTGGATTGTGTGCGGCGTGCCATTCGAGCACTTCGACGAGTGTGCCGGCTTGATTCGGCGTGCCGGTAATGGCGCCTTGTGGCAGGGCATTGCTTGTTTCAGCCGCGTTTTCCGCAGCCGTAAATTCCTCCGTCTTGCCGATGAAGCGCAACAGGTCGCGCGGTGTTTCAGCTTCAGCCAGCGCTGCGTCAGGCAGGGCCGAGTTGAATTCGTTGCCGAGGCGAAGCAGCAACTCGACGCGCGCCAGACTGTCCAGACCGAGGTCGCGCTCAAGGTGGCTGCTGAGGCTGACACGTCCGGCCCGCATCGGGTGGGTTTCTTCAACGAGCGTGAGTACCACGCGCAGTAATCTGGCGGCGGTTTCCTCGGGTGTGTGCTGGCCCGTTTGTGGCATGAGTTCAGCTATCTGACTGCGATGGCGCGAACCGGGCAGGGGGCAACGCAGGCGCCACAGCCCGTGCAGCGTTCCTGATCGAGTGCCGGAAGTCCAATGCCGCCAGCCAGCGGCGGAAAGCGGATCGCTCCCGCGGCGCATTGATCGCCACAGACCCGGCATTCGACCCGTTGCCGGGCGAGACAGGATTCATTGATGACGGCGCGTGCTGACCATGCCGTTTGCTCCTCGGCGCGGGTCAGAGCGCCCGGAGTGCAGGCGGTAGCGCAGTCGCCGCAGAAGGTGCATTCGCCCGCAGCGAAATCGATTGTCGGATAGCCGGAATCGCGCGTGATGATGTGCGTCAGGCAGGCGTCAACGCAGTCGCCGCAGCGTGTGCACGCTTGCAGGAAATCGACTTCGGCAAGCGCCCAAGGGGGGCGGAGTGGTCCTTGGCGAAGAGAGAAATTGCCGCGCAGGAAGTTACGGCGGCCAGCAGGTGTTGTCATCAGTGAAATGGTACAGCGGGTCGGCAGTGCATGGCGTGGTCGGAAAGAAAAAGGGCGGCGTCAGCGCGCCACCCTTTGATTGCATTGCCAAAAACTTACTGTTTTATGGCTCTGATGTCGCCAGATGCCCGCAGCCCAAGCGTGTAGCCCATAGATACGTGATGGAAGCGGTAGATCGTTTTGTCGGTATGAACCGCTACGCCGAATGGAATTGTTTGGCCCGGCGTGAGCGAGAGGTCGCCATCGCCACCACTCAGCTTGCGCGTGAACGTAACAGTGTAAACGCCGTCTTTGACCTCGCCTTCGGCCTTGATCAAGGCCTTGCCACCCTTGTTCACCCGCTCGCTGGCAACGTATCCGTCAACCTGCGTCGCGCCCTTGCCGGCTTCGCCGCTCTTCCACTGGATGTAGTCGTAGAATACGCCACCGGCCAAATCGGCGTGCTCAACGTATTTTTTCTTCTTTGGGTCGGCGCCTGGCATCGAGCGGACGTCGTCATGACAGGTCAACCAGCAGCCATGCTGTGCTGAGTGCTCGACTTGGGGGCTGCCTAGCATGATGGCGACTTTCACTTCATGTTGGGGCGATTCTCCTTCTTTTGGCGCGTCGGCGGCAGCATCGGCCGGCGCCTTGAAGGTCAGGCGCATGTAAAGATTGGCGTCATCGAATGAAGCCTGAACGGAAACCGGGAAAATCATGGTTTTTGGCGCGCCCACGGGTTCCAATTCCTTGCCGGCGAGCTTTTTCAGGTCGATATCCAAGCCATTCTTGCCTTCGTGGCAGGCAATGCAGCTTTCGCCCTTGGTGAGTCCGGTACGGCCGCTGTGGAGAGACTTCTTCATGGTCCAGTTGTGCGACGCCACTCCCGGATGAAATACCTGAATGTCGCGTTTTGGAACCTTGCTCCAGTCGGGTGCGGCGATGGCGAACTGCGATCCGGCAGCGAGCAGGGTGCCGAGCAGGGCGAGGGGGAATTTTTTCATGGTATCGGTCCAGTCAGAGTAGTTGGAAAGCTGCGATGCCAGTCGATTATAACCATTTCGTCTATGTGGTGAGATGACGCCTGCGGGCGTTCAAACTGCCGGCTGAATAAAAAAAGGGCAGAGCCGAAGCTCTGCCCTTTTTCTGAAGCGTGATGTCGATTACTGCTTTGTCGCCTTGATGTCGCCGTCGGCGCCGAAGCCAATCGTGTAGCCCATTGAAACATGATGGAAGCGGCCGGTCGAGTGATCGGCATGGACAGCGAAGCCAAACGGTGCAGCCTTGCCTTCGGCGAGGGCGCCCGCCAGCTTGCGTGTGAAGGTCACGGTGTAGGTGCCGCCCTTGTTGTCGCCTTCAGCCTTGGCGCCCGTCGTACCACCTTCCATGGCGCGCTTGTCGGTTACCGAGCCATCGACGACCTTGGCACCCTTGGCGCTCTTCCACTGCATCAGCTCGTAGGCGCCGTCCTTGGTGTACTTGGTTTTCTTGTCGTCGGCGCCCGGCATGGTGCGCGCATCGGTGTGGCAGGTGGCCCAGCAGCCGACCTGCGCGCCAGTCACTGTTTTGTCGCCAGCCGCAACGCTGACTTTGTCGTTGGCGAACATCACTGCGACCTTGACGTCGTTTTCCTTATCTGAGGTGTCAGCACCACCGGTCGGGGCCTTGAAGCTCAGACGGATGTAGGCGTTATCCTTGTCGTAGGCCGCTTGCACGGTGACCGGGAAGTTCAGGGTCTTCGGTGCGCCCTTTGGCTCAAGTTCCTTGCCAGCCAATTTCTTCATGTCAAAGTTCAGGCCACCTTTTTCTTCATGGCAACCGACACAGCTTTCACCCTTGGTCAGGCCGACGCGGCCGCTGTGATCAGATTTCTTGACAATCCACTCGATCGGCGTCACGCCGGCGTGGAAAACCTGAATGTCGCGTTTGGGAACCTTGGACCAGTCCGGCGCGGCATGCGCAAGCTGGGAACCGAAGGCGAACAGGGCGCCAAGAACAGCAAAGGAAACAGCAGTCTTCTTCATGTTGAACTTCTCCACTCAAGCGATAAAGGGTGTAGTTGCAAGCGGCGACAAATTATTCGTCGTCATCCTCTTTCATGCCCTTGGGTTTCTTGTGCGCGATTCCCTTGTGGCAGTCGATACAGGTTTTCTTCTCGTCCAGGCCAATCTTATGCATTTTTGAAGCGCGCAGCTTTTGTTTCTCGATATCCATCGCGGTAAAGGAGTGGCAATTGCGGCACTCGCGTGAATCACTGCCCTTCATCCGGGCCCATTCGTTTTCAGCCAACCGCAGCCGGTGCGCCTCGAATTTTTCCGGGGTGTCAATGACGCCGGTGATCTTGCCCCAGACTTCCTTGCTCGCCTGGATCTTGCGAATCATCTTGTGGGTCCAGTCCTTGGGTACATGGCAATCGGAGCAGTAGGCACGAACACCGGTGCGGTTGCTGTAGTGGATCGTCGTCTTGTATTCCTGGTAGACGTTGTCCTTCATCTCGTGGCAACCGATGCAGAATTCGAGGGTGTTGGTCGCTTCCATGGCGGTGTTGAAACCACCCCAAAAGAAGATGCCGGAAATGAAACCGACCGAAACCAGACCC
>JBIJCY010000080.1:0-10537 GCA_044344385.1 Rhodocyclaceae bacterium
AACTGTCGCCGGAAGACAAGCTCGCGGTTTACCGTGCGCGTAAGATCCAGCGCTTCCTGTCGCAGCCGTTCCACGTGGCTGAAGTGTTCACGGGTTCGCCAGGCAAGTACGTGACGCTCAAGGAAACCATCAAGGGCTTCAAGATGATTTGTGACGGCGAGTGCGATGCACTTCCAGAGCAGGCCTTCTACATGGTCGGTGGTATCGAAGAAGCGTTCGAAAAAGCCAAGACCCTCTAAGCAAAATCAATGCGACCGTCGTGTCCTGCGCTAAATTGCGCGCGGCACGACCGAGCAGGGGACACAAACCATGTCAATCAGAGTTCATGTAGACGTTGTCAGTGCCGAGGAATTGATTTTCTCCGGTGAAACCGACTTTGCCGTATTTCCAGGTGAAGCCGGCGAGCTGGGTATCTACCCGCGCCACACGCCGCTGCTGACCCGTATTAAGCCGGGTACGGTTCGCCTCAAAGTGCCGGATCGTGAAGAATACGAGCTGGTATATGTTTCGGGCGGCATGCTGGAAGTGCAGCCGGAATTGATCACCGTGCTTGCTGATACGGCAATTCGTGCGCACGATCTGGACGAGGCAAAAGCAACCGAAGCCAAGCGTCGTGCTGAAGAAGCGATGAAAAATCGCACGTCGGATGTCAGCTACGCGTCTGCCGAAGCCGAGCTGGCACAAGCCGTCGCTCAGTTGCAGGCAATCAGGAAGCTGCGTAATCGCCATTGATTTCTGGCGCTGCGCAACAGCAAAAAGGGCAGCCAAATGGCTGCCCTTTTTTGTTCAATGTTGAGGTTTTCAGCGAGGCTGAAGTTTTTGAACGCGTTTTTCAAGCCGCGCGCAATCGTCGTTCAGGGCATCCACCGCGACACAGAAATGAGAGATGTCCAACCGGCGCGCCACTGTAGCCGACTCTTCCGTCAGGTATTCGGTAACGTTCAATGCCAGATTGCGCACCCTTTGCAGATGCCACTGGGCGAAATGTTTGCCCCCCTGCAACAGGCGGCGTGCGGCAATATCGCCCACCACTTGTGCAAGATCGTCCTCGACGTCCCAGCGCAGGTTGCGGAAAACAAAACCCAGCGCATCGGCAAATTCGGCGGAACCGGAAATATGTGCTGCGGCAAATAGCGAGGGGCGATCGGTCAGCGCGCGCATCGGCGCATCGGCGGGAAGCTGAATGGTGACTGTGGGCGTCGCGCCCTGGCTGCCGTGTTCAAACAAACCGGCGTTTGTGACGCAGATTGGGATGGTCAGCGGGCCAAGCGACAGCCGTGCAGTTTGCCCGGAGAAGGCTTGCAGTCGCGTCCGCGCCCAAGTTTCGCCAGTCAGAACATGGTTGACGAAGTTGAGCGCGGTGCGGATTAGCATCGGTACAGGCTGTACGGCTTAACCGAGTTGTTGAATGCCGCTGATTGTCCAGCCCTTGCTGCCGTCAACCTGCTTGGTCAAATTCCACACCTCATCAAACGGTGCCGCAGCAGCGCCGGTCTCTTCGCGGATCATGCCGTTAAAGCGGACGCTGGCGATATGCTGCGCTCCTTCGGTAACGACTTCGAGCAACTCGGCATTGAGCGTGACGACATCTGTTTCCTGAGTCGCTGCACCACGTTCGGTAATCTGCATCTTGATCTCGGCAAACATTTCCGGGCTGACAAATTCACGAATATCGTCAAGGTTCCGTGCGTCATTCGAGGCTTGCAAGCGGATGAAGTTGAGCTTGGCGACACGCAGGAAGCCTTCGGCATCGAAACCGTCAGGAATGCGGCGAACCGTTTCCGCTGCAGCTGCAGCCGGCATCGCTGCGGCGAACCCCTGGCTACCAGTCGCAGCTTGAGGTGGTGGTGCCATTCCCGGACCGCCGACGCCCGCGAACTGCATGGGCTCGGACGCAGGTGCCGCCTCTGCCTTTTTGCGGAAGATCATCTTGATGACGAAGATGGCAGCCATTGCCAGCAGCGCGATCATCAGGAAATTGGCCATTCCTTCACCCATGCCAAAGTGCGAAAGCAGGGCAGCGATACCGAGACCGGCGGCGAGACCGGCCAGTGGCCCCATCCAGTTACGTTTTGGCGCTGCGGCGGGTGCCGCAGCCGGGGCCGCAGCAGGCGCTGCCGCATTCTGTGTCGGTGCAGCCTGTTTCTGGGAGACCGAATCTCTTTGCGTGCCGCTCGATTTGCCACCGCCAAGGCGCTTTGCTTCGGCGTCACCGATGCTGAGGCCGAGGCTCAATACGCCGATGCTGAGTGCGACGAGGAATTTTTTCATCATTTGCTCCTGTTAAAATTTGAAACCACGGTGCAGGGCCACGACGCCAAGCGTCAGGTTGAAGTATTCGACCTTTTCGAGTCCGACTTGTTCCATCATCGATTTAAGTGTTTCCTGATCCGGATGGACACGGATTGATTCGGCCAGATAACGATAACTTGCTTCATCCTGGGTGATGATTTGTCCGATACGCGGAATGACCTTGAAAGAGTAAAAATCATAAACCGGCGCCAGTGGTTTCCACACCTGTGAAAACTCCAGTACAAGCAATCGGCCACCCGGGCGCAGTACGCGCTTCATTTCGGCCAGTGCGGCATCCTTGTGCGTCATGTTGCGCAAGCCAAAGGCAACCGTTACGACATCAAAGTAGTCGCTTGGAAACGGGAGTTTCTCGGCATCGCACTGCGTTACCGGCATCAAAAAACCTTTGTTGCACAGGCGGTCACGGCCGTTAGTCAGCATCGCGTTATTGATGTCGGTCAGCCAGACTTCCCCGCTTCGACCGACGCGCCGGGCAAAAGCCAGTGACAAATCACCGGTGCCGCCAGCCACGTCGAGCACCCGTGAGCCATGACGCACGCCGCTCTTGGCGATGGTGAAAGCTTTCCATAGCCGATGCATGCCACCCGACATGACGTCGTTCATCAGGTCATATTTATGCGCCACCGAGTCGAAAACGTCAGCGACGCGGCGGGATTTTTCGGCTTCGGCAACTTGCTCGAAGCCAAAATGGGTCTTGTTGTGATCGTTCATTGAATGCGAAGTTGGGGTAAGTCGGTAAAAATCAATGGCTGCCACAACCGCCGCGCGGCTTTTCGGCTGGCGGGGGGCATTCGGCGGGATCGCGGCTGGCGCCTTCGGCGGTCAGCCGGTCAAGATAGGATTGCCAGAGTTCGTCGTGATGCACGCCGAGGTTGTAGAGCATGTCCCAGGAATATAGACCGCTGTCGTGGCCATCCGAAAATACCGGCTTGATCGCGTAATTGCCGACCGCTTCGACACGTTCGATGGCGACATCGCGTTTTCCGATCTGCAGGGTTTCCTGTCCCGGACCATGACCGCGTGCTTCGGCGGATGGCGTGAAAACGCGCAGGAACTCGTAGCTCAGCTCGAAATGCTCGCCACTTTCAAAAGCGAGCTCAAGAATGCGTGATTTCTGGTGCAGTTTGATCTCGGTTGGAATCGGTGTGTTTTGATCCAGGCCAGCCATGGGAAACCTTAAGTCCAAGTAGACGCATTATGATAGCGCAGAAGGCTGCACCAAGGGTTGCCTAAGACGCGCCCGGTTTGTCATCAATTTGTAACCACAGCTTAATAAACTGGCCGCTGTAAACTAAGGAGAGCCTGTTTTATGTCCGCCAATATCCTCGTCGTCGAAGACGAGCCAGCCATTCAGGAGCTGATTGCCGCCAGTCTTCAGCATGCCGGCCATCGAGTATTGCGCGCTTACGACGCTGAAGAGGCGATTCGCCTGGTACGCGAAACCCTGCCTGACATCATTTTGCTCGACTGGATGCTGCCCGGTATGTCGGGCATTCAGTACGCCCGTCGCCTGCGTGGCGAAGAACGAACCCGTGATTTGCCCATCATCATGTTGACTGCGCGCAGTGAGGAGCATGACAAGATTGCCGGACTGGAAGCGGGTGCCGATGACTATCTGACCAAGCCATTTTCACCGCGTGAACTCCTTGCCCGGATCAAGGCCGTGTTGCGTCGCCGCGCACCGCAAATGACCGAAGACATCATTGAGATCGAAGGTCTGCGCCTCGACCCGGTGACGCATCGTATCTTCGGTGATGGCAATCCGCTCGACCTCGGTCCAACCGAATTTCGTTTGCTGCACTTCTTCATGACCCACACTGAACGCGTGCATAGCCGGACGCAACTGCTTGATCAGGTGTGGGGCGACCATGTGTTTGTTGAAGAGCGTACGGTTGATGTGCATATCCGCCGCTTGCGCGCTTCACTTGAGCAGAGCGGCCATGATCGCCTGATCCAGACCGTGCGCGGCAGTGGCTATCGTTTCTCGGCACTCGCTGAATGAGCAAGCGCAACCTTTTTCGGGATTGTGCGTGAGTTCGGTCTGGTGGCGCGCGCTCGGTTTGCTGCTGGCGATTGCATGCATGATTTTCGCGCCGGTATGGATTGCCTATGGTTTGCGTTGGGCGCTGGCAGCAACAATTGCCAGCCTCCTTGTCGTGCTTGGCTGGCATCTGTTTCAGTTGGGGCGATTGATCCAATGGTTGCGAGGCCCTTTTGACGCGCCACTGCCGCAAGGGAGTGGTATTTGGGAGATCGCTTTTGCCGGCCTGTATCGCCGAGTGCGCATTCGCAGCGGTCAGCAGCAGGCCCTGTCCGATACGCTCAAGCGTTTTACGCGTGCAGCGCAAGCGCTTCCGGACGGCATCATTGTCTTCAATCGGCATCGGCATATCGATTGGATCAACACCAACGCTGAAAGCCACTTTCAGCTATCCGCAGCGACTGATCAAGGGCAGACGCTGACCAATCTCATTCGCCAGCCCGATTTTGTCAGTTACCTTGACGCCGAACGTTATGACGAACCCTTGATCTATCGTAGCGGGCGTGTTGAAGGGCAGACCCTGCTTTTGCAGGTGATCCCGTATGGAGAAGACCAGACCTTGCTGCTTTCGCGTGACATCACGCATCTTGAGCGTTTGGAAACCATGCGCCGAGATTTCATTGCCAACGTGTCGCATGAGCTCAAAACACCGCTGACGGTCGTCTCCGGATTTGCTGAAATGCTTGCCGAAAGCGAGCAGACCTACGACGAAGCCGAGGTGAAGCATTATCTTGCACTAATCTGCGAACAAGCCGTCCGCATGCAAGGTCTGATTGAAGACCTGCTTACCTTGTCGGCACTTGAGACCGGCGGAACGGTGCACAGCGACGAGCGGGTGGATCTTGAGCCGATTTTCAGGAGCCTTCTCGTGGAAGCAGAAGCACTCTCGGCCGGGCGTCATCAGTTCACCCTGACGATAGAAGCACCCGCCATGTTAAAAGGCTGCGCCAATGAGCTGCGTAGCGCCTTCGGCAATCTGAGCAGCAACGCCGTGCGCTATACGCCCGCGGGTGGACGGATCGATTTGACCTGGCGCCTGCACAACGCGCAAGGTGAGTTTGTTGTGGCCGATAGTGGCATTGGCATTGCGCCGCAACATATTCCGCGTTTGACCGAGCGCTTTTACCGGATCGATCGAAGCCGATCGCGGGACACCGGCGGGACGGGCCTGGGACTGGCCATCGTCAAGCATGTGTTGACGCGGCATCAGGCGGTACTGGATATTGAAAGTGAACCGGGCAAGGGCAGCCGTTTTATCGCGCGATTTCCGGCCAGTCGTGTGGTGTCCGGCCCCGGCTGAGCGCTAACCGACGATGACGAAACTTACTTGTTCGAAGTCCGGACCTTCATCCAGCAGATGGATCAGTTTGACCCGCCAGATAGTGTTCGTATAGACATCGATGAGCCGCCCGGCGTGATACCAGCCCTGCGGAATGACGAGCGTTTGCTCCGTGCTTGTGGCCGGGATGGCCGGCAGCATGAAAGCGGGGCTGTACATTTCGGGATGATCGTCCGGATGTGCAACAGGGCGGGCTGCAATGGCATGCGGCATGCCGGGAAGCGCGGCCACGCCGGCAATCAGACCGCCACCCTGTTCTTGCATCAGCCAGGTCGTTTTTGCCAGCAGATACTGCTCGCCATCGTGCGGACACACTGACAGCAACTGCCCATGCAGCATTTTTTTGCCGACGATGCTGCGTATCAGACGGAAGCCGTTCGCCGATTGATTGACGACTTCCCATTGATCGACGCTGAACCCCACTTGTTTTTTATGTATCTGAAGTTGCTGCGTCGGGTCGACCATGTGGCGGAAGGTGAACAGGCTGTCAAATTCCTTTCGCGAGTACATCTCGACGTTTTCCGGCTGGTTAAATTCCTCGCCGGAGATGAAGTAGTGCATGGCGTCAAAGCCGATGCAAAGTTTGGCAATACCGGAGGTCGCGTGCCGGCGGAACTTGCGTGGTGCCCGGGCTTGTGTCCACGGGCGGGAAAGGTGTTCGAGAAGCCGGTTGCATTGAGTGGCCGAACAGTTGTCGCCCAAGCCGATCTGTTTCGGCGACATTTTCAGTTTTAGCTGTTGACGCACCTGGCTTATCTGCATGGCCAGACGTGAGGTGTCGAGGCGGCGAAGATGCTCTGTCTGCAGGCAATCTGCTGTTGAACGAAGACCGACATCCTGCATCAGATCGATGACAAACTGCGGGAGCGGCTCGCCTGGCACGGCTGTGTGTACGCTAACGAGTGGCGCCCAGCTATTGGCCCAGTAGCGAACGAGGCTTTGATCGTGCACCGAAAGGCTGTAGGGGCTTGCGAGTTCGCTGAGAAGCAGGCTGAGAAAGGCTGCGGTGCAATGAGTACTACGGCCGAGTGGATCAACGGCGTCGGGAATAGCCAGTGTCGCAACCCCCCACTCCTCCGCAGTGGCGTAGTAGCCATGCAGATCGAGCCATAGTCCAGGGGGCAGTTCGCGCCGGGTGCGCTGGTGCTCGATGATCGCCATGCCGGTGTAGTAGATACAGCGGTGCAGGACCAGCGCGACGCGCAACGCATGCTCGGCGTCGTCAACCGAGGTATCGAGTTCGGCGCAATGGGCGTAGGCGCGGGCGGCCTTGAGCCAGGTCGCAACTACTTGCCGGAAACCGGCTTCTTCGATCTCGCCAAGTGGCAGCGGTTTGCTGACGTGGCGCTTGGCAAGTTCTTCTTCGACGAAGCAAAGCGAAACCCGGGACTGTTCAAGCAGTGTGAGATAAACACCGGGATGTGGTGGTGATTGCAGGAGGCTGTCAAGAAAGCGGTTGAGATCAATCTCGGCCTGTGCGGGATTTGCCAGCGGCAGACGCGAGAGAATTTGAAGGCCGGTCTGCAGATCCGGAATCGCCATGGTGATCGGGATTTGGGTAACGACCGCACTCATTCTAATTGTCCTCCGTCGCCCGTGTCAGACAGCAGCGAGCGCTGCGTCAATGGCGCTACAAAGCTGGCGGCTGCCGACGACGCTGCGTGGCGGTGCATTGACCCGCTGCGCCTCGCCCCACACGGAATGGGGAAAATGGCGGTCAGTATCCCAGCGCGGGATGACGTGCCAGTGAATGTGTGGCGTCACATTGCCAAAACTTGCCAGATTGACTTTGTCCGGTTCGTACAGGCGACGCAGCGCTGTTTCTACTGCGAACACAACGCGCATCAACTGATGTCGCTCATCATTGGGGAGATCGGTCATTTCTCGTGCGTGACGGTTGAGTATTACGCGACAGAAACCCGGGTAGTCCCGCTCGGCAACGCTTACGACACGACAAAGCGCGTCTTCCCAAATCAATTCACCTCCCGGTGAACCGCAAAGCTCGCAGTGTTCATCATTTAGTTTCTGCATATCCCATCCATTTCCGGCGTATTCACGCTCTCCAGTGTCGCAAGATAAGGCAAATAGTGAGGAAAACCAAGGGAATATGTCACAGAGATGCCCGTTTTTAGCAGAAAACGAGACTGAAAACGACAGGCCGGACCAATTTTTGGTAGCGGCCCGTCGTTTGCCGGGTACGGCTTAAAGCAGAACGCGCTCGATGCCGCCGTTATTGGCTTTCTCTACGTACTCTGCCATCCAGTCTTCACCAAGCAGGTACTTGGCCATCTCGACCACAATGTAGTCGGCCTGCGTGCCGCCGTCGTCGTTGTAACGCGACAGGCCTTGCAAGCAGGACGGGCAGGAGGTCAGAACTTTCAGTTCGCCTTTGAAACCATCTGCACGCAGCTTGTCGGCACCCTTTTCGATTTCCTCCTGCTTACGGAAACGCACCTGCGTCGATACATCGGGGCGGGTGATTGCCAGGGTGCCGGATTCGCCGCAGCAGCGGTCGGAGAGATCTACTTGCTGGCCCATTAGCTCATTGACCACCCTGATTCCCGACATTGTCTTCATTGGTTGGTGGCAGGGTTCGTGATACATGTAGCGGGTACCGGCGACGCCTTCCAGCTTGATCCCTTTTTCCAGCAAGTACTCGTGAATATCGAGCAGCCGGCAGCCGGGGAAAATCTTGTCGAACTGGTATTTCTGCAACTGATCCATGCAGGTGCCGCAGGAAACGATCACTGTTTTGATGTCGAGATAGTTCAGCGTGTTGGCCACGCGGTGGAAGAGCACACGGTTGTCGGTGGTGATCTTCTGTCCCTGAGCGGCTTCGCCGGCGGCCGTTTGCGGGTAGCCGCAGCACAGGTAACCGGGCGGCAGCACTGTTTGTGTGCCGATTTCGTAGAGCATCGCCTGTGTCGCCAGACCAACCTGCGAGAACAGACGTTCCGACCCGCAGCCGGGGAAGTAGAAGACGGCGTCGGATTCGTCATTCACCTTTTGCGGATCACGGATGACCGGCACCACCTTGTCGTCCTCGATATCGAGTAGCGCACGCGAGGTGCGTTTGGGCAGACCGCCAGGCATCGGCTTGTTGATGAAATGGATGATCTGCGACTTGATGGTTGGCGGGCCGAGGGTCGCTGGGGGTTGTTTTACCTGGCTCTGGATCAGGCCGAACGACTTGGCCGTCTTGTAGGCCAGACGCTGTGCGGAATAGCCCCACTCGATCATCACCTTGCGGACGAGCTTGATCGTCGCCGGGTCCTTCATGGTCAGGAAGGCCATCGCCGCGGCCTTGGCCGGGACGAACTTCTTTTTGCCCTGTTCGCGCAGGAAGTTGCGCATGGCGACCGTCACGTCGCCGAAGTCGATGTCGACCGGGCAGGGCGTCACGCACTTGTGGCAGATCGTGCAGTGATCTGCGACGTCGTTGAACTCGTCAAAATGCATCAGCGAGATGCCGCGCCGCGTCTGCTCTTCATAGAGGAAAGCTTCGATCAGCAGCGAGGTGGCGAGGATCTTGTTGCGCGGCGAATAGAGCAGATTGGCGCGCGGTACGTGTGTCGAGCAGACCGGTTTACATTTGCCGCAACGGAGACAATCCTTGATTGACGCTGAAATCTTGCCGATCTCGGATTGCTCCATGATCAGCGATTCGGTGCCCAGAAGCGAGAACGAGGGCGTGTAGGCATTCTCCAGATCGCCGCCGGGCAGCAACTTGCCCTTATTGAAGCGGCCTTCGGGGTCGACCTTCGCCTTGTAATCGCGGAAGGGCTGGATCTCGGCTTCGGTGAGGAATTCCAGCTTGGTGATGCCGATGCCGTGCTCGCCGGAAATTACCCCGTCAAGCGAGCGTGCGATCGCCATGATGCGTGCCACCGCCGCGTTGGCGGTGTGCAGCATTTCGTAGTTGTCCGAGTTCACCGGGATGTTGGTGTGCACGTTGCCGTCGCCGGCGTGCATGTGCAACGCAACAAAGATGCGGCCGCGCAGGGTTTCCTTGTGGATCGCTTCGATGCGCTCGAGCACCGGGCGGAAAACGCTGCCATCAAAAATCGTTTCGAGTTGTGGCCTGAGTTCGGCTTTCCACGACACACGCACCGAGTAATCCTGCAGTCGGTGGAAGAGGGTGGGATTGTTCGCTTTGTTCGAGAGCGCAGCGGGTTCGATGCCGAAGGTTGCAAATTGCGCTTCAGCCTGCGCCAGAGGCAAATCGAGATTGTCGAGAAGCCACTGCCAGCGGGCACGCACTGTGGCAATCGTCTCCAGCGCCACCTGCCGGCGGTCGCCGATCAGCACGTCGTTGTCGAGGTTGGTATCGCCGCGATGCAGTGGCAGGTCAGCCCGCAGAAATTCGGCGAGCGTATCGCAGAGGGCGAGTTTGTTTTGCGTCGACAATTCGATGTTGATGCGCTCGATGCCGTCACAGTATTCGCCCATGCGCGGCAGCGGGATGACCACATCTTCGTTCAGCTTGAAGGCATTGGTGTGGCGTGAAATGGCGGCGGTGCGCGAACGGTCGAGCCAGAATTTCTTGCGTGAATCGGCGTCAACGGCGATGAAGCCTTCAGCCGACCGCAGGTTGCACATGCGTACAACTTCCGAGGCGGCGCTCATTACAGCTTTTTCGTCGTGCCCGACGATGTCGCCAATCAGCACCATCTTCGGCCGGCCGTGGCGCTTGGCTTTTGTGGCGTAACCGACGGCACGGACGTAACGTTCATCAAGATGTTCGAGACCGGCGAGCAATACACCCGCCGTATTGCCGGCGCCACCCGGCTTGAAATAATCGGTGATCTCGACGATGGCCGGTACCGCTTCGCGAACCTGGCCGA
>JBIJCY010000387.1:0-2911 GCA_044344385.1 Rhodocyclaceae bacterium
CAAGCACGCGAATATCGGCATCAGCCTGCCAGGTACCGGTGAGGTTCCTGCCGCACCCGTATTCGAGGACGGTGCAAAAACGGTCACCCTGCGCGGCGATCATATTGCCGAAGAATTTACCGCCATCGTCGATCGCTACGTGGCGCGTACTTATCAAAGAAAGATTGCAGCAAAATCATGAGTCAAAATATCCAGTCCGTCCGCGGGATGAACGACATCCTGCCGGGCGAGGCAGAGTTCTGGGAAGTGTTCGAGGAAACCGTGCGTTCGTGGCTGAAAAGCTACGGCTATCGTCCGATTCGTCTGCCGATTGTCGAGCCAACGCCGCTGTTCAAGCGCGCCATCGGTGAAGTAACCGACATCGTCGAGAAGGAGATGTACTCCTTTATTGATAGCCTGAACGGCGAGCCGCTGACGCTGCGTCCGGAAGGCACGGCCGGCTGTGTGCGCGCCGTCATCCAGCACAACCTGATCGCCCAGCAGCCGCAACGTCTTTACTACATGGGCCAGATGTATCGTCACGAACGGCCGCAGAAAGGGCGCTACCGCCAGTTCCATCAGGTCGGTGTCGAGGCGCTCGGCTTCTCCGGGCCGGATATTGATGCCGAACAGATTCTCATGGGCGCTCGCTTGTGGGATGACCTCGGCCTCGACGGAATCAAGCTTCAGATCAATACGCTTGGCCAGCCGGAAGAGCGGGCGCGTCATCGTGCCGAACTGATCGCCTATTTCGAGGGCCATGCCGCGTTGCTCGATGAGGATGCGAAACGTCGTCTGCACACCAACCCGTTGCGCATCCTCGATAGCAAGAATCCGGCGATGCAGGAAATGATTGTTGGCGCACCGAAGCTGATTGATCACCTCGGTGCCGAATCACTGGCGCATTTTGAAGGCGTGCAGCAGGTGTTGCGTGATGCCGGTCAGCCTTATGAGATCAACCCGCGACTGGTGCGCGGCCTTGATTACTACAACCTGACCGTATTTGAGTGGGTGACTGATCGTCTTGGCGCGCAGGGTACGGTTTGCGCTGGCGGTCGTTTTGACGGTCTAGTGCAGCAACTCGGCGGCAAGGCCGCACCCGCCTGCGGCTTTGCGATGGGCGTTGAGCGCCTGATTGCGTTGATTCGTGAGTCGGGCGGCGAGCCGGCAGTGCAAGGCGTCGATGTCTATCTGGTGCATCAGGGGGCGGCTGCTTCGCGCCTTGCGCCGCGTGTTGCCGAAGGATTGCGCGATCAGGGTATTGATGTGCTGTTCCACTGTGGTGGCGGCAGTTTCAAATCTCAGATGAAAAAAGCCGATGCGTCAGGCGCGACCTTTGCCGTGATCATCGGTGATGATGAAGCCGAAGCCGGCGAGGTTACCCTCAAGCCGCTGCGTGAGGAAAGCCCTCAGAGTGGTACTCAAAAACGCGTCAGTGTCGACAAAGTCGCCGACGAAATCATGAATTCATTTATGGATTGGGAAGAAGCGTAATGGCAACCTACGATCTCGAGGAACAGGAACAGCTTGATGAAATCAAGGTGTGGTGGAAGCAATATGGCAATCTGGTGGTCAGCCTGCTGACTGCTGCAGCGATTGGCGTTATCGCATGGCAGGCCTGGAACTGGTATCAGCGCAATCAGACGGCACAGGCCTCAATGGTCTACAACGTGCTGCAGAAATCGGCATTGGAAAAAGACTCACAGCGGTTGAAGGCGGCCAGTGGCGAACTTCTCGAGAAGTTTGGCGGCACAACCTACGCGCCGCTGGGTGCGCTGATTGCGGCCAAGTCGATGTTCGACAGTGGTGATACGAAAACGGCGAAAGTGCAATTGGCCTGGGTTGTTGAGCATGGCAAGGATGAACTGCGCGATCTGGCGCGTTTGCGCTTGTCGGCATTGCTGCTTGACGAAAAAGCGTACGACGAGGCACTCAAGCAACTCGATGGGAGCGTTAGTGGAGGGTTCGCTATTCGCTTTGCCGAGAGTCGCGGCGATGTGCTGAATGCGCAGGGCAAGAAAGTCGAGGCGCGTAGCGCCTATCAGCTGGCGCTTGCCAAGCTGGAAGAGAGCGACAAGACCGGCAAGGGAAAAAACTCGCTGCAGGACAAACAGGCCAACGCGCCGTATCGTGAAATGCTGCAGCAGAAACTTGATTCGCTCGGGGAGAGCAAGTAATGAACAGAGGCTTTGCCGCAGCTTTGTTGCCCTTGCTGTTGGCAGGCTGCTCGACTATCGAGTCGATAAATCCGTTTTCCAAGAGTTCCACTGGGCCCAAAATGGCTGAGTTGCTGCCGATCACGGCGACGGCAGAGGCCCGCGTTGTCTGGCGTGAAAACGTGGGTAAAGGTGAGGACTATGTATTGGTTCCTGCGGTTGTCGGTTCGTCGGTCTATGCGGCAAGCAAAGACGGTAATCTGGTGCGTCTCGACGATGGCAAACAGGCGTGGCGGATCAACGCCGGCCAGGCACTTTCAGGCGGTGTAGGGTCTGATGGGAAAACAGTGGTGGTTGGTTCGCCGAAGGGTGATCTTCTCGCTTTCTCAGCCACCGACGGTACGTCGCTATGGAAATCCAAGGCGACCAGCGAGATTTTGGCCGCACCGACTGTCGGTGAAGGTCTGGTTGTCGTGCGCAGCGGTGATAATCGGCTGGCGGCTTATGATGCGGCTGACGGCAAGCGCAAGTGGATCTATCAACGGCCAACACCGGCCCTTTCGCTGCGTGTTACGGCCAGCCCGGTTGTCGCTGACAAGTTCGTCTTTGCTGGTTTCCCGGGCGGCAAGCTGATCGCCGTGAGTGCTGTCAACGGTGCGCCGTTGTGGGAGGGAACTGTTGCCTTGCCAAAAGGCACGACCGAACTTGATCGTGTGGCCGACATTACCAGTCCTCCGGTGATCGATGGGCGCGATATCTGCGCTGTCGCGTTTCAG
>JBIJCY010000081.1:0-10501 GCA_044344385.1 Rhodocyclaceae bacterium
AGCGCCAGCCGAACCACGATTGCAGCCAGCCGCCAATGACGGGTGCGACAGCGGGGGCCAGTGCAAACATCATGGTGATGTGCGACATCAGGCGCTGTGCCGGAGGCCCGTCGTACAGGTCGCGCACGATGGCGCGGCTGATGACGATGCCGGCACCCGCCGAAATTCCCTGCAATGCGCGCAGCAGCCAGAGATGCTCGATACGGGTGGCGAAAACGCAACCGGCCGAGGCCAGCGCAAAAAGTGCCAGTGTCACAAGGATCACCTTGCGACGGCCCAGAGCGTCAGAAATCGCTCCATGCCAAAGGGTCATGATCGCAAAAGGCAGCAGGAAGGCGGTGAGTGTCTGCTGGACTTCGAGTGGCGTGGCGTGCAGCGATTCGCCAATGTCGTGGAACGATGGCAGGTAGGTGTCGATCGAGAACGGGCCGAGCGCCGAGAGCGCAGCGAGCAACAGCGCAATGCTGCGTGGCGGTGCGGTGACTTTGGTTTCGAGCAAGTTAGTCGACAGCCATGGTGAAAGACAAGAATAAAAACCTCACCACCAAGGCACCAAGAAAGGCAAAGCAAAACATCAAGTTTTTCTTGGTGAATCTTGGTGTCCTTGGTGCCTTGGTGGTTCGCACTTCCTCGTTAACCAATTGCTAGTCCTTGGCGAAGCGACGGTATTGCACAGCTTCGGCAACGTGTTGCGCCTGGATGGCCTCGCCACCAGCCAGATCGGCGATGGTGCGCGCCACCTTGAGCACGCGGTGATAGGCGCGTGCCGAAAGATTCAGGCGTGAAACCGCCATCTTCAATAGTTCGGCGGCTGCGCTTTCGGGGTGGCAGTAGCGGTCGATTTCCTTGGTTGTCAGGCGTGCGTTGGGCTTGCCTTGGCGCGCCATTTGGCGCTCTCTGGCCAACGTAACTCGTGCGCGTACAGTGGCCGATGTCTCGCCATCGGCCGCTTGTTGCAGTGTTTCTGCGGGGAGTGCCGGTACTTCGATCTGCAGGTCGATGCGGTCGAGCAAGGGGCCGGAGAGTTTGCTGCGGTAACGCAGAACCTGATCCGGCGTGCATCGGCAGCGGCCCTTGGCGTCACCGTGATAGCCGCAGGGACACGGATTCATCGCCGCGACAAGCTGGAATTGCGCTGGGAATTCGGCTTGCCGTGCCGCACGCGAAATGTGAATGCGGCCGCTTTCGAGCGGTTCGCGCAACGCTTCAAGGACGCGACGATCGAACTCCGGCAATTCATCAAGGAAAAGTACGCCCTGATGCGCCAACGAAATCTCACCGGGACGCGGTACGCTGCCGCCGCCAACCAGTGCGGCCGAAGACGCTGTGTGATGCGGCGCGCGGTACGGGTGGCGGCGGAAATTTTCGGGGCGAAACTGCCCGGCCAGCGACAGCACGGCAGCCGATTCGAGCGCGGCTTCCTGCGTCATCGGTGGTAACAGGCCGGGCAGGCGGCAGGCGAGCATTGACTTGCCAGTGCCGGGCGGGCCGGCAAGCAGGAGTGAATGCCCACCTGCAGCGGCGATTTCGAGGGCGCGTTTGGCCTGTGTTTGACCGCGTACATCGGCCAGATCAGGGATGTCATCGGCGGCATCCGGCGAGCCTTGTTCACTCACACATTCGGCGAGCGCGCCCTGCCCGGCCAGGTGAGCGCAAACTTCAAGCAGCGTCGATGCGGTCAAAACCCGCACATCGCTGGCCAATGCAGCTTCGCGCGCACTGGCGTGCGGCAGGACAAAACAACGGCCGCGGTTGCCGGCGGCGAGCACCATCGCCAATGCACCACGGATCGGGCGCAATTCACCCGACAGTGACAACTCGCCGGCAAATTCGTAATCGTTCAGCGCGCTTTTGGGAATCTGCCCGGAAGCGGCGAGGATGCCGAGCGCAATCGGCAGGTCGAAACGTCCTGATTCTTTCGGCAGATCAGCTGGCGCAAGGTTGACCGTGATGCGCTTGGCCGGGAAGTCGAAGCCGGAATTCTGCAGTGCCGCCCGTACCCGGTCACGTGCCTCTTTGACTTCGGTGTCGGGCAGGCCGACCAGCGTAACGCTCGGCAAGCCGCCGGCCAGATGCACCTCGACGGCGACTTCCGGGGCGGAAAGTCCGTCGAGTCCGCGACTGTGAACGATGGCAAGCGGCATGGTGATGACGTTGGAAAGTGGTGAGAAGCAGCAGTCTAAACAAAAAAGGGCGCTTGCGCGCCCTGATGTCGCATGGGGGCGAGGCCTATTCCTTGAACGCTTCGACGGAAATCGTTAGGGTGACTTCGTCGCCAACGTTGGGCGCGTACTTGCCGGCATTGAACTCGCTACGCTTGATTTTGGTTGTCGCGCCGGCGCCGCAGGCCTCTTTCTTGTTCATCGGATGCGGCATGCAGTGGAATGCGGTGACGGTCAGCGTGACCGGCTTGGTGACGCCCTTGATGGTCAGGTTGCCGTCGATGCTGACTGGCTTGTCGCCATCAAATTTGACGCTATTCGACTTGAAGGTGGCCGCCGGAAATTTTTCGGTATCGAGGAAATCCTCTCCCTGGATGTGGCCATTGAAGGAAGCCGAGCCGGTGCTGACCGACTTCATGTCGATGGTGACATCCAGCGCACCGGTTTTGGCGGCGCGGTCGAGCGTGAATTTGCCTGTGGTCTTGTCGAATCGGCTGACCTGAATTGAGTAGCCGAAGTGGCTGTATTCGAAACGCGGGAAGGTGTGGTTAGCGTCCAGTATGTAGGTTTCCGGTGCGGCGAAAGTCGAGGAGGAAAGGGCGGCGGCGGTCAGTGCTGCGATAATAAGTTTGTTCATGAGTGTTCTCCGTGGTGGTTTGGGTTTGGCTTACTTTTTTGCTGTGCTTTTGGTTGAATCGGCAGCGACAAAAACCTTGAATTTGACTTGAATCTCATCAGCGACGGTTGCGGTATCAGCCCAGACGCCATCGCCGATTTTGAACTGCAGACGATTAAGCGTAAAGCTGCCATCGAACCATGCGCCGCCGTTCTCCAGCTTGACAGCAAAAGGAGCGATTACATCGCGTGTTGTTCCCTTGATCGTCAGTTTGCCCAGTGCTTCATAACGACCGTTACCAATGCCGCGAACCTGACTCGACACGAAAGAGGCTTTCGGGAATATGGCGGTGTTGAACCAACTCTTTCCTTTCACTTCGGCGTCGGCGTCGCTGCTCCCGGCGTCAATGCTGGCCAGATCGATTTCCAACTGCACTTTTCCCGTTTCCGGTTTGGCCGGATCAACGGAAATTTTTGCGTCGAACTTCTTGAACCGGCCATCGACCGGGACGCCCATCTGTTTTGACACAAACGTGATCTGGCTTTTTTCCGGGCTGAACTGTGTCAGTTCAGCCGCCATGGCAGCCGTGGCCACGAGGACGGCAACTGCTGCTAGGGAACGTAATTTCATCAGGTTTTCCTTAAGCTTTGTAGCGGAAAGTCATTCGGCGCAACGTATCGTCGCGCTCGACAAAATGATGTTTGAGTGCGCCGGCAATATGTGCACCGACCAGCAACAGCAAACCAAAGTTCAGCATTTCGTGCACTTCCTTGAGCAGATCGCCGAGTTCCTTGTTCTTGCCAACCAGATCAGGTAACGGTAAGACGCCGAACCAGACGGTCTGGAATCCTTTGGCTGAGCTCATCAGCCAGCCGGAAAGCGGGACGGCAAAGAGCAGCAAATAGAGCAGATGATGAATGCCGTGCGCCGCAACTTGCTGCCAGCGCGGCATGTCAAGCATGGCCGGTGCCGGATGCGTGAATCGCCATGCCAGGCGGGCTGCCGCGGCGAGCAGGATCGTGATGCCGATCCACTTGTGATAGGAGAAAAGTTGTAGCTTGGTGGGCGATAGCGGCAGGTCGTGCATATAGACGCCGAGTGGGAAGGCGCTGAAAATCAACAGTGCCATTAGCCAGTGCAGGGCGATGGCGGTACGGGTGTAGCGTCCTGAGGTCATTTGCTGGTCTCTCTGGGGAAGGATTCGAAGGATTCGCGCAGGCGGCGCAGGCTGGCTTCGAGTGCCAGTCGCTCGGTGTCGTCGAGAATAGCGAACACCTGTTTCGTTCTGGCAACAACGCCGGGGAACACTTTGTCGAAAAGCGCGGCGCCGGCATCGGTCAATTCGACGCGCGTGCTGCGCCGGTCAGTGTCGGAGCCGACACGGCGAACAATGCCGCGCGCTTCGAGGCGGTCAACGACGCCGGTTAGCGTGCCTTTGGTGATCAGGGTTTTCTCGCCGAGTTCCTTGAAGCTCATGCCGGCGGTGTTGCCGAGCGTGGCAATAATGTCGAATTGCGGTGGCGTTAGCCCGAGCATTCGGATGTGGGCACTCGAGTAGGATTCGAAGGCCTGAAAACAGCGAGCAAGTTCGCGCAGTGTGGCAAGAGCGGGTTCGCGTGGCATGGATGACTGAAAGTAGTTCTAACGCAGACTATATTAGTTCGTGTTAGAACTACTTGTCAAGCTAAAAAAACAGACTACTTTGCGGCCGGTTGTTCCAGGGCGTCCAGGCGCGCTTCAAGCGCCTTGAGTTTTTCACGGGTGCGCAATAGCACTTGCGTCTGAATATCAAATTCCTCCCGACTGACCAGATCCAGCTTGGCGAAAAAGCTGGAAAGCAGTGCGCGGGCATTCTTTTCGATATCGGCTGCCGGGCTGGCGGCGACCGCGGCACTCAGGCGGGCGGCAAGGTCTTCGAAGAGTTTGGGATCAAGCATGGGAATTCCCTTGTAAAAACGTGGGGTCAGGATGACGCGAGTTTAGCATCAGCATTTTGCCAAACCCTTGACTCGGACGCACCCGTTTGGTGCGCTACGTCAGCGCATCTGCGCCAGCAACGTGCGTGATCACCCTGTCGCCTCTGCGCTCCGTTTGCAATTCATTGATTTGTTGACGAATTTGTATATGGCACGGCTAGTGCTAGATAACTCCCGTAAGTTTTCAATTTTTCCAATAGCTTATTGAGGTGCTTCCCATGAAAAAAATCAGTATCGCCATCGCTCTGGCCAGTGCGTTTACCCTTCCGGCCACCGCACAGACTGCCGCCCCTGCCGCCGAGGCCAGCCCGCACACGCTGACCGGTAACGTCGGCCTCTTTTCCAGTTACCGTTTCCGCGGTATCGATCAGACCTATGGCAAACCAGCCTTGCAGGGCGGCGTCGATTACGCGCATTCCAGTGGCTTGTATGCCGGCAACTGGAACTCGACGGTCAGTTCAGGCGCTGGCTTCCCCGATGGCAACCTGGAAATGGATTTTTACGGTGGTTACAAGCACGCTTTCGGTGACTTCGGTCTCGATGTAGGCGTCATCGCCTATTACTACCCGGGCTCTGAAGGCCGTTCGCTGGGAACCAGAGCGGACTCCGGTGCGGTAACCAACAAGGAAATCTACATCGGCGGCTCGTGGAAGTTCCTGTCGCTGAAGTATTCGCACTCGGTCGATGACTACTTCTCGCTGCGCGGCTGGGACGCAACCGGCACCTCCACCGGCAAGAGCACCAGCGGCACCGGCTACCTCGACCTGTCGGCCAATTACGATCTGGGCGATGGCTGGGGCATCAATGGTCACGTGGGTCACCTGAACGGCAAGAACATGAAGAATGCCGACTACACCGATTGGAAGGTCGGCGTCACCAAGGACGTGAACGGCTGGGTTTTTGCTGCTTCCTACGTGGGTACGAATGCCGAGGGTTCTTGTTCGAAGAATCGCGCTGCGTCGGTTACCAACTACCAGCCCTACTGCTTCGCCAAGTCCTGGCAGGATGACAACGGCGCTCAAGACCTCAGCAACAGCAAGAGAGATGCCGGCCGTGGTATCGCCGTTATCTCGGTCAGCCGTAACTTCTAAACACACCTGATCTCAACCGGGGGGGCCTGCCCTCCCCCTTATTTGGAGCCCAACATGAAACTGGTTACCGCCATCATCAAGCCGTTCAAGCTTGACGAAGTGCGTGAAGCGCTGTCCGCCATTGGCGTGCAGGGCATCACTGTCACCGAAGTCAAGGGCTTCGGCCGTCAAAAGGGTCACACCGAGCTCTATCGCGGTGCTGAATACGTCGTCGATTTTCTGCCTAAAGTGAAAATCGAAGCAGCGATCAAGGACGATCTGGTCGAACAGGTCATTGAAGCGATTGAAAAATCGGCCAGCACCGGCAAGATCGGTGACGGCAAGATTTTTGTCTTCGATGTTGAACAAGTCATCCGCATCCGCACCGGCGAAACCGGTGAGGAAGCCCTCTGAGGAGCACGCCATGAGACGCTTTTTTGCAATGCTCGCCCTGCTCGGTGCGGTTACCGTCAGTGCGCCGGCCTGGGCTGAAGACAAGCCGGCAGCGGCGCCCGCCGTTAGTGCCCCAGCGGCTGCGCCTGCTGCGGCTACTGCCGAAGCACCTGCTGTCGCCGCGCCGGCACTGGTGCCGAATAAGGGTGACAACGCGTGGGTGCTGGTCAGCGCTGCGCTCGTCATCCTGATGTCGATTCCCGGTCTGGCCTTGTTCTACGGCGGTCTTGTCCGCGCGAAGAACATGCTCTCAGTGCTCATGCAGGTCTTCGTCACCTTTTCGCTGATCAGCGTGCTGTGGGTCATCTATGGTTATTCGGTGGCCTTTACTGAAGGGGGAAATTTCTTCGGCACACTCGACAAGCTGTTCCTGAAAGGCGTTACGGTCGATACGGTGGCGGCAACCTTCTCCAAGGGCGTCGTGATTACCGAACTGGCCTACGTCATCTTCCAGGGCGCTTTTGCAGCGATTACCTGTGGCCTGATCGTCGGCGCCTTCGCCGAGCGTGCCAAATTCGCCGCAATTCTGGTCTTCATGGTGATCTGGTTCACGCTCTCCTACCTGCCGATGGCACACATGGTCTGGTACTGGGCGGGCCCGGATGCCTATACCGATGCGGCTGCGGGCGAGCTTGCAGGCAAGACAGCCGGCTTCCTGTTCCAGAAGGGTGCACTCGATTTCGCCGGCGGTACGGTGGTGCATATCAACGCCGCTATCGCGGGTCTGGTCGGTGCTTACATGATCGGACGGCGTGTTGGTTACGGCCGTGAATCAATGGCCCCGCACAGCCTGACCTTCACCATGATCGGCGCTTCGCTGCTCTGGTTCGGCTGGTTCGGCTTCAACGCCGGCTCGGCACTCGAAGCCAACGGTGGTGCGGCTCTGGCGATGGTCAACACCTGGGTCGCTACGGCTTGCGCGGCGCTCTCCTGGATGCTGGCTGAATGGATGTTCAAAGGCAAACCGTCGATGCTCGGCGCTGCATCAGGTGCAGTTGCCGGTCTCGTCGCCATCACCCCGGCTGCAGGCTACGTCGGCGTCATGGGCGGCATCGTCATCGGTCTGCTGGCTGGCGTGGTCTGCCTGTGGGGTGTCAATGGTCTGAAGAAGTTGCTGGGTGCCGATGACTCGCTCGACGTGTTCGGCGTGCATGGTGTCGGTGGTATTCTCGGCGCCATTCTGACCGGCGTTTTTGCCGCGCCTTCGCTCGGAGGTACTGGCGTCATCGACTACGTGGCCAACAAGGTCGGCGATTACGACATGACGGCACAGGTGATCAGTCAGCTGTGGGGCGTCGGCACCGTAATCGTCTGGTCAGCCGTGGTTTCGTTTGTTGCCTTCAAAGTGGTCGACCTGTTAATCGGCTTGCGTGTGCCGGAAGAAGAAGAGCGCGAAGGTCTCGATATCACATCGCACGGCGAGTCGGCCTACCACCATTAGTATTTTTTCTCTGCCAGCATCTTTCTCCGGGCGCCTTAGGGCGCCCGTTCTCTTGGCGTGCATTTGCAGTAACCTATTTCCTTAACGCGAATAGGCGCTGGCTGAACACCACGGAAACTTACTCGTTGAAATCCGTGCGCGACGCTACGGTCAACCTACTAGTCAGGACTGGGTGCCGGCTGCGGCCCGCGTGCATTGCGCCGGCGGTCGAGCCACCAGGCGTAAGCCGGCAGCAGAAGCGCCGAGCCGGGCAGGAGCAGGAATAACAGGTAGGGCGAAACGCGCGAGAGGATGCGCATCTGGTGCAGTAGTTCGCCCTTTTCCTCGGGTGTCCATATGCCGCCATTGCGGTGCTTCATCAGTAGTGGCATCAGCCCGCGCATGCGCACAATGTCCGCAACAAATTGCCGTGCCTGACTCTTTTGTGCGGCCAGCGCGCGTTTAAGGGCTGTATCTGGTGGTGCCTTGCTCATGAAGTGGCGCGCAGTCCAAGGGTGGCAAGTTGTTTACGCAAGGTTTTCCAGGTACGCCAGACAACAAAACCGCGTTTAGCCCAGCGCCATACACGGCGGGGTTTTAGCGAGGCAAGGAGCGCAGCCGCCGCAAGAACGAGCCCCGGGTGTTTCTTGAGAAAATTAGTTGCTGTACGCACGCGGGCGATTGTGTGATCCGCGGTGCGCAATACACCGCAGATGGGCTGCATGTCGCGTCCCAAGGCGGCGCGTTGGTAGGCGATGCGTTCGATCAGCCGGCCGCGCCGGATGCTGATGTCAATTAGCTTTTGATTCATTGCGCGCAGCCGATTTCAACTGCCGAAGGTCTTCTTCAAGTTCGGCAAGGCTGGACGCGAAGGGTTTGTCCTGACGTTGTGTGGCGCTCATCAGCGCCTTGAAGGAAATGAAACCGAGCAGGAGAAACAAACACGCGAAGCCGCCAATGACAGCGATTCGGTTGTCCCAGAAAAGCGTGGCGAGCAGGGCAACGACAAGCAGGATGCCGACAGCAAGGCAGAACACCATGGTTTCTGCAAGAACAAGAAGGCGGATGGCACGCAGTTTCTCTTCCTCGAATTCATTGCTGAGGAGTTCGAAACGCGTGCGACCAGTCGCCAGTAATGTTGCGCTGACATTTTTCAGGGCGGTGAACAGGCCGGTGTTCTGGCCAGCGATTTCGCCGGCGCTATCACCGCCTTGGGGATTGCTCATGCAGCGCGCAGTGACTTAGCGGCGGCCGATGATGATGCCGAGTAGCAGGCCAACGCCAGCCGAGATGCCAACGGCGCGCCAAGGGTTCTCATGCACGAAGTCATCGGTTGCGCGGGCGGCAGCCTTGGTTTTGTCGAGCAGTGCGGCTTCGGCATCGGCGATGCGAATCTTGGCATCACGCAGACGGTCCTGGATGCGCTCACGCAGTTCGCCTACTTTTTCGCCAGCGACGCTGGCAGTGGCGCGCAGAATTTCTTCGGCGTCGGCAACGACAATTTTCATGTCGGAGACAAGTTTTTCCTTGTTGACGGTGGACAGATCGGTAGATTCAGACATGGCAAACCTCGCGGTAAAAGGTGATGAACGGAAACTTGTGGCGCAGCGCTTGGAATAGTTTTGAACCAGTGCGTTCAGATTATCCAATTTGCGGGCATAGATCAATCTGAAGATTCATGGTGCATAGTCGTAATCGACGCAAAGTGGTGCATGATCGGAAAAACGCTGATCTTTGTAGACTGAAGCTTGACATGCGGTTTCCGCCAGTGCCGGCGTCGCCAGCTGGTAATCGAGTCGCCAGCCGACGTTCTTGGCCCACGCCTGACCGCGGTTCGACCACCACGTGTAGCAGCCATCGGTCGCCTCGGGATTCAGATTACGGTAGACGTCGTGCCAGTGACCCTCTGCCAGAACACGGCTCACCCAGGCGCGTTCCTCGGGCAGAAAGCCGGAATTCTTGCGATTGCTCTTCCAGTTTTTCAGGTCGATTTCCTGATGCGCGATGTTCCAGTCGCCACAGACCACGATATCTCGCCCGCTGTTGGCGAGTTCGAGCAGATGCGGGTAAAAAAGCGCCATGAAGCGGAACTTGGCTTCTTGCCGCTCCGGTCCGCTAGAGCCGGATGGCAGGTAGAGCGAAATTACTGAGAGATTGGCAAAATCGGCGCGCAGATAACGCCCTTCGGCGTCAAATTCCGTATTACCGAGGCCTTCGATGACGGCGTCTGGCTGCTTGCGGCACCATAGTCCGACGCCGCTGTATCCCTTTTTTTCGGCGCAGTGGTAGTAGGCATGCAGCCCGTCCGGCGCCTTCATTTCCTCATTGAGGTCGGTACCTTGTGCCTTCAGCTCTTGCAGACAAATAACATCGGCGCGCTGTTCCGCGGCCCAGGGGAGCACCCCTTTGTTCCATGCCGAGCGAATGCCGTTGAGATTTAGAGTGATGATGCGTAACATACGGAATCCATTCAAGGAACGGCGTTGATACAATGGCAGTCATGAGCTTTCGTCAGGAATTTATCGAGTTTGCAGTTGCCCGTAACGTGCTGCGTTTTGGCGAGTTCAAAACCAAAGCGGGGCGTTTGTCGCCCTACTTTTTTAACGCTGGTTTGTTCAATGACGGCGAGGCACTCGATCGACTGGCACAATTCTACGCCAAGGCCATCATGGCCAGTGGGATCGCTGCAAATATGCTGTTCGGCCCAGCCTACAAAGGTATTCCATTGGCGGCCGTGACGGCCGTGGCTTTGGCCCGCGACGGAAATAATCTGTCTTTTTCTTATAATCGCAAGGAAGCCAAGG